>JBMNOD010000033.1:0-37002 GCA_050942875.1 Kiritimatiellia bacterium | reverse complement strand
TCCAAGGGGAACCGGCCCGCGGCCTGGCTGCAGCCCGACGTGTTCGAGGAGCATTTGCGCCCCGCCGCCTGGAGCGCCTTGACGGCGGAGGAGCAGGAGGCGTTGAACGACGCGGCCTGCGCCACCACGCACCGGAAAAGCGTCTTGCGATCCCACACCCTCTTGCGCACCTCCCCGCCGTGGCCATAGTGCCATTCGGGTCTGTCCCCTATTTCCTTGTGGGCGGCGTGATCGTTCTGGACGAAGTTCGAGCGAAAATGGTACGCTTGGGATGTTGTTTTTTCATGCTGTCCCATTCTTCCTGCCCTTCGTCTTTTGGATTGCCCGCCAGCATCCTACACTACAGCCCCCGAAAACCATGCACTACGACATACTGACTCCCGGCGTCAATGCCTACAAAGCCAACCTCCATTGCCACACGACCATGTCCGATGGCGACATGACGCCCGAACAAACCAAAGCCCACTACCAAGCGCATGGCTACAGCATCGTGGCCTTTACCGACCATGAGCTGTCCATGAACCACTCCCGTCTGACGGACGACAACTTCCTCGCGCTCACGGGCTACGAGCTTTCCGTAAACGAGCGGAAGCCGACCCGGTCGTTTGCCGATTGCAAGACAACGCATCTCAACCTAATCGCCCCGCGCCCTGACGATGTCACCCACGTTTGCTACGATCCCGACGCCGTCTGGTGCGATCCGAACGACATCAAGCACAAGGTCGCCACGGCAGGCGGAATCGTCCCGCGCGAAGACGGCCCGGACTTCCTCAACCGGATCATCCGAGAAGCCAACAAACTCGGCTATCTGGTGACTTACAACCATCCGGTCTGGTCGCTGGCGCAGAGCATGGACTACCTGCCGCTTGAAGGACTTTTCGGCATCGAGGTCTTCAACACCGGCTGTGTGCGCATCGGGTTTCCGGACTCCACGACGCCGTATGACGAGCTGCTCCGCCAGGGCAAGCGACTCAAGTGCCTCGCCACGGACGACAACCACAACCGCCACCCCTACGGCCATCCCGGGCACGACTCCCTTGGCGGATGGGTCGTTGTCCATGCGGCGCGGCTGGACTACGAAACGGTGTTCGACGCCCTCCGCCGCGGCGATTTCTATTCGTCGAGCGGCCCCGAAATCAAAGCGCTCTGGATCGAAGACGGCGTGCTGCACGTGACATGCTCCCCGGCGCGAAAAATCACCGTCAATTCATCGGGGCGCGCCGCCGCCGTGTCGCACGCTCTCGGGGACAAACCCCTCGTTTCCGCCGAACTTCCGATCCGCGACGATTTCTACGACTACGTCCGCGTCACGGTCGAAGACGCGTCGGGCTTGCAGGCCTGGTCGAACGCGGTCTTTCGGGATCAATTTCAATGCAAACACACCGGTCAATGAAGGCGGCACCGATAAACACAAAGTACAGGAAGCATGAATGGACGCGAATGGATGTGGAATTGAAAAAACAATTCAACGAGGCGAAGGCCTGTCGTTGGAATTCAAGAGCGACCTGAAATGTCTGCCAGATCGAGATCTTTTAGCGGCGGTGGTTTCGTTGGCCAACACCGATGGAGGGAATTTGCTGCTTGGGGTTGAAGATGATGGCACGGTTATCGGTCTCCATGCGAACCACGCCCATATTTCAGGCATTCCTTCCTTGATCGCCAATAGAACCAACCCCGCCCTATCCGTCCGCGTGGAACGGCACGTGTTGAAGGGCAAAACCATCGCCCGCATATCGGTACCTAAATCACGGTGTCTGGTATCGACAGCTGACGGACTTTTGGTTCGGAGGCGAATCAAACTCGATGGCACGCCGGAGACTGTGCCGTTTTATCCCCATGAGTTCATTCAACGCCAATCGTCAATGGGGCTTGTCGATCCTTCTGCCATGATTCTAGAGGCAATGGACGTTGAACAGTTTGATCCTTTGCAACGTCTGCGAATTCGTAATGCCATCAAGAAATATGGCGGAGATCAATCGCTTTTGTCATTGGCGGATGAAGAGTTGGATGGTGCTCTAGGGTTTTGCCGGGAGATGAACGGCGTCAGGCGGCCGACTGTTGCCGGGGTGTTGCTTTTGGGCACAGAAGAGCTTTTGCGCCACCTCCTTCCTGCCTATGAAATTGCCTTTCAGGTACTTCAGGGCACGGATGTCAAGGCGAACGAGTTCTTTCGCAAGCCTCTGCTGGAAACCTTTGAGAAGGTGGAACTGCTTTTTAATTCGCGTGTTGAAGAAGAAGAAATTCAGATAGGGCTTTTTCGAGTCCCCGTCCCAAACTATGACCGCCGCGCTTTTCGTGAAGCTTTTGTCAATGCGTTGGTTCATCGTGACTTTTACCGTTTAGGGGCTGTGCATGTCAAGATTACCGAAGAAGGTCTTTCAATCAGCAACCCTGGTGGATTTGTGGAAGGCGTGACTCTGGCGAACCTACTTGTTGTCGACCCGCGTTCCCGCAATCCACTTCTTGCTGATGTGATCAAACGCATTGGCTTAGCCGAACGCACCGGACGCGGTATTGATCGAATCTACGAGGGCCTGTTGCGTTATGGGCGCCCAATGCCAGACTATTCAACGTCCGATGAAGTCACGGTTTCCGTGAAGATGTCCAATGCTGCTGCCGACCTTGATTTTCTCAAGATGGTTGTTGAACAAGAGGACAAGCTAGGCGACATGCCGATCGACTCTCTCATCATTCTGGCCCGTTTGCGCGACGAGCGGCGGCTGACCACCTCCGACCTTGTTCCATCCGTCCAAAAACCCGAAGCCCATGTTCGTGCCACATTGGAAAAGCTGGTGGAAACCGGCTTTTTGGAACCCCACGGCACAGGGAGGGGGCGAACCTATACACTCAGTGCAACGATGTATCAAAAAGCAGGACAAAAGTCGGAATACATTCGACAGGCTGGGTTCGCGCCCATTCAGCAGGAACAGATGGTGCTAAGCTATATTGAAAAACATGGACGCATTAAGCGAGCTGATGTTATGGATTTGTGCCACCTAAGCGGACCGCAAGCTTATCGCTTGCTCAAAAGTTGGCAAAGGGTTGCTAACCAAAATCGGGGAGAAGAAGCATGCGTTTTATACACGGTAAACGCCTTTTTTATGCATGCGTGCATAAGGCTTGTTAGTATCGTGCATAAGATTTGTGCATAGCGTGCATTAAAAGTGTTTATGCATATAAAGGCGGCATGAAACCATATGAATATGCGCAATTTCGTCGGTCAACAGGGGCTGGGCGTTACAGGAGGTTCGATGAAAATCCTGCACACGTCTGACTGGCACCTCGGCCGTAGCCTTCATGGACGGAAGCGCCATGAGGAATTCGAGGCGTTCCTGGGCTGGCTGGCGGAGACGATCCGGGAGAACAGGATCGACGCGTTGCTGGTGGCGGGCGACGTCTTCGACACGACGGCGCCGAGCAACCGCGCACAGGAGCTCTACTACGGCTTTTTGTGCCGGGTGGTCGCTTCGAGCTGTCGGCACGTCGTCGTCATTGCCGGGAACCACGATTCGCCGTCCTTTCTCAACGCCCCCAAGGTGCTGCTCAAGGCGCTCAACGTCCATGTGATCGGCAGTCGCGAGGAATCCGCGGAAGACGAGGTGCTCGTGCTCCGCAATGCGCAAGGCGGGCCGGAGCTGATCGTCTGCGCCGTGCCCTACCTCCGCGATCGGGACATCCGCGTGGCGGAAGCCGGCGAGAGCGTCGCGGACAAGGAACGGAAAATGGCCGCCGGCATCCGCCGGCATTACGCCGAGGTCGTCGCTTGCGCCGAACGGAAGCGCGCGGCATTCGGGGGCGGCATCCCCATCGTCGCGATGGGGCATCTGTTCACCGCCGGCGGGAAGACCATCGACGGCGATGGCGTGCGCGAGCTCTACGTGGGCTCCCTGGCGCATGTGGGAACCGAGACCTTCCCCGCCGGCATCGACTACCTGGCGCTCGGGCACCTCCACGTCCCGCAAACGGTGGGCGGCATCGAAACCATGCGGTACAGCGGTTCCCCCCTGCCCATGGGGTTTGGCGAGACCAAGCAGAAGAAGGGCGTTTGCGAAGTCACGTTTGACGGCAGAGCCGCCTCCGTGCGACTGATCGACGTGCCCGTCTTTCAAACGCTCGAATCGATCCAGGGCGGGTGGGACGACATCGAGCGCCGCATCCGCGAATTGGCGGCAGAGGACTCCAAAAGCTGGCTCGAAGTCGTCTACGAGGGCGACGACATCATCGGCGACCTGCGCGAGCGCCTTGAAGCGGCGATTGCCGGCACCTCGATGGAAATCCTCCGGATCAAGAACAACCGCGTCATCGACCGCGTGCTCAGCCAGCTCCACGTGGAGGAAACGCTCGACGATCTGACCGAGGACGACGTGTTCGAACGCTGCCTTGCCGTTCACAACGTGCCGGATGAGCAGCGCCCCGAGCTGTTGCGGACGTATCGGGAAGCGGTGAAGTCCGTCCAGGAAGACGACAAGCAGGCGGAACAGGGGGGCTGTCGATGAGAATCCTGCAAATACGCTTCAAGAACCTCAACTCGCTCGTCGGCGACTGGGCGATCGACCTGACGCATCCGGCCTACGTTTCCGACGGCATTTTCGCCATCACCGGCCCCACTGGATCGGGCAAGACGACCATCCTCGACGCCATCTGCCTCGCGCTTTACGGACGCACGCCGCGTCTGGACCGGGTCAACAAGAGCGGCAACGAAGTGATGTCCCGCCAGACGGGCGAGTGCTTCGCCGAGGTGACGTTCGAGACCCTGGCGGGGCGCTACCGCTGCCATTGGAGCCAGCATCGGGCGCGTCGGCGGCCGGATGGCGAGCTCCAGGCGCCGAGGCGCGAGATCGCCAACGCCGACACTGGCGAAATCTTCGAATCCAGCATCCAGGGCGTCGCCGACAAGGTCGTGGAGGTCACGGGCATGGACTTCGAGCGCTTCACCCGCTCCATGCTGCTGGCCCAGGGCGGATTCGCGGTGTTCCTGCAAGCGGCGCCCGACGACCGGGCGCCGATCCTGGAGCAGATCACGGGCACGGAAATCTACAGCAAGATTTCCATCCGCGTCCACGAGCGCCAGCGCGAGGAGCAGACGGAGCTTGAGCGGCTCCAAGCGGAAATAAAAGGCATCCAAATCCTCGGGCCGGAGGAGGAGCAAGCGCGGAAGCAGGCGCTCGACGACAAGCGGCAGGCGGAGGCGGCGCTTGCCGCCGCATCGGCCGTCACGAAGAAAGCCATCGATTGGCTTGCCGCCATTGGCGGGCTGAAACAGGAGATCGCCAGCCTGGCCGACGAGTCGGACAAGCTGCAGAGCGAGATCGAGGCGTTCCAGCCGGATCGCGAAAAGCTCGACCGCGCCTTGAACGCCGCTTCGCTGGACGGCGCCTACGCCACGCTCGCCGCCGCCCGCAAGCAGCAGACGCACGACCAAGCCGCATTGAAAGCCGAAGAAGCGTCGCTTCCCGGGCTCGAAGCCGCCGCCCAAGAACAGGCCGACGCATTGCAGGCGGCGGAGCGGCAGACGACCGAGAAGAAAGAAGCCTTGCAAGCGGCTGCGCCGACCTTGCAGAAAGTCCGCTCGCTCGATCAAAAACTGGGCGACCAGCAAAACGCCGTCGCAGAAGGCGAAGCAGGCTGCCAGCGGGATTCGGCCGGGATCGAAGCCGACAAAGCCGCCCGCCTCGCGCAGCAGGACAAACGCGCCGAAGCCTGCGATGCGCTGGAACTGGTGGACGACGATCTCCGGGAACATGCGCGGGACGAATGGCTGGTCGGCGGGTTGGCCGGGGTCGAGGAGCAGTTGAACGGCCTGCTCGAACGGCAGGCCGAAATCGCGCAAAAGGAGGCCGCGCAAGTCAAGGCCGCGGCATCGCTGGAACAAGCGGCAAAGGCGCTCGAGGATCATCGCCGACAAGTCGCCGCGAAAAGGCAAAAGCTCGATGACGCTGCGCAAAGGCTCCGGCAAGGCCAGGAGGCCTTGAACCAGTTGCTGGGCGGGCGCTTGTTGCGGGAATACCGCGCCGAGAAGGACGCCTTGTTGCGCGAAATGGCCTATCTGGCCAAAATCGCGGAGCTGGAAGCGCACCGGGCCAAGCTGGAAGACGGCAAGCCCTGTCCGCTCTGCGGCGCGACCGAACACCCCTACGCCGCCGGAAACGTGCCGACCCCCGACGAAACCGAACGGAAGATCGAGGATTTGACCCGGCTGATTAAACAAGCCGAGGCGCAGGGAAACGCGATCGAGGAATTCGCGAAAGCCGAAAGCGCGGCTCGCGAAAAGGTGGTCGAAGCCGAAAGCCGGGAATCCGTCGTCGCCAACGGCAGGACGGTCGCCGAACAAAAGCTGGCCGAGGCGCAGGAAGATTTGCAGGAACGCCGTGCCGACTTTGCCGAACGCAGGCAGGCCGTTGCGGCCAAGCTCCAGCCGCTTGGCATCGCGGAAATCCCCGAAGCGGAGATCGCGCCCTTGCGCACGACGCTTCAGGCGCGGTTGGAGGCGTGGCAGGGTCGGGTCGGACAAAAAGCGGAAATCGAGAAGCGGATTTCCGCTCTCGATGGCGAATTGAAGCGGCTGGATGCGGTCATCGAAACGCAAGGCGCCGCCTTGGCTGAAAAGCGGAGACAGCTCGAAATCTTGAAAGGGGAATTCGCCGCCACGCGCGCGGAACGCCAGGCGCTGTACGGCGACAAGAACCCGGACGCCGAAGAGCGCCGCTTGAACCAGGCGGTTGCCGCCGCCGAAAGCGCCGAGAAACAGAGCCGGGAGCAACACGGCAAGCTCCAGCAGCTTTTGAACACCGCAAGGGATCGCGTCGAAACGCTGAAGCGACGTCTTGCGCGCCAGGAGCCGGAGTTGGGAAGGCTGGAAACAGCGTTTTCCGCTGCGCGCGCATCGGCGGGGTTTTCAGACGAAGCCGAATTTTTGGCGGCCCGACTTCCCTCGGAGCGCCGGGCGGAATTGGCGGCTGCGGCCAGCAATCTGAATGAGCGCCAAACGGATTTGAACGCCCGGCGGAAGGATCGTGAGGCGCGTCTGGCGGCGGAGATGGCGCGCAACCTCACCGAGGAGACGCTGGAAGCGCTTCAGCCGCGATTCATCGAGCAGGAAGAGGCTCTGAAGGAACTGCGGGATGCGATTGCCGGGCTTCGGCACGAACTGAACGAAAACGCGACGGCCCGGGCGCGGATCGCGGAGAAGCAGACCGCGATCAACGCCCAGCGGAAGGAGTGCCGCCAGTGGGACGCCCTGCACGAATTGATCGGCTCCGCCGACGGCAAGAAGTACCGAAACTTCGCCCAGGGGCTCACCTTCGAGATCATGGTCGGCCATGCGAACCGGCAGCTCCGGAAGATGACCGACCGCTACCTGCTCGTCCGCGACGAGGCGTCGCCCCTGGAATTGAACGTGGTGGACAACTACCAGGCCGGGGAAATCCGCTCCACGAAGAACCTCTCGGGCGGCGAGAGCTTCATCGTCAGCCTGGCGCTGGCGCTGGGGCTGTCGCACATGTCGAGCCGGAACATCCGCGTGGACTCGCTGTTCCTCGACGAAGGCTTCGGCACGCTCGACGACGAGGCGCTCGACATGGCGCTGGAGACGCTGGCCGGCTTGCAGCAGGACGGCAAGCTGATCGGCGTCATCTCGCACGTGCCGGCGCTCAAGGAGCGCATCGCCACGCAAATCGAAGTGACGCCCGTCTCCGGCGGCAGAAGCCGGATCTCAGGGCCTGGTGCGATTCAAAATTGAATCGCCAAGGATCGAGGCTTCAGGGTTCAGGCGCGCCTAAAAAACATTCGGCGCGGCCGTCCCAGCCCCAGTTTCCAATTTCAAGTGTCAAGTTTCCATTCTGTCTGAAATCAGGAAAGTCTTTCCGTGTGTCCCGCGGTTGGAAAGACTCGAGAATCCAGCAGCCAGAATCTAGAATTTTTGCCCCTTCGGGACTTTCCTTGATTTCCATAATCTCGAAGAGTGGTTTCGAGACTACGGTGGCGGCGGGGTGTTGACGCCGACGCGCCCGCCGGGCGGCGGGCGGCCCGCGGAGACCGCGGTCCCCAGCGACATGGCACCGCCGGGCGGACAAGAAGCCGATGCGCCGGAACCCGCCGGGGCGGCGGGCGGCCCGCGGAGACCGCGGTCCCCAGCGACATGGCACCGACGGGCGGACAAGAAGCCGATGCGCCGGAACCCGCCGATGCGCCGGAACCCGCCGATGCGCCGGAACCCGCCGGGGCGGCGGTGGTTCGCCGATGGCGTGGCGAAGGGAAAAGGGGCACGGGTTTCCCAACCCGTGGACGACCACGGACAGGAATGTCCGTGCCCCCGTCTCCGGCTTCCTCTCTGTTTTGTGGACAGAGTGGACAGGGTGGACTTTGTGGACAGCACCCCACTCGGCGAAGCCGTCACGGCCAAGTTTCGAGTTTCTGTCTCCCTCCTACCAACTTCCGCTCGACAGTTCCACCGCAAAACGGTACCACGGGAGGTGTGACGAGAGGTCGATGGACAATGGACGGTTCTTGTCTGGGGTTCGTCTTTCTGTTGAAGGCGACGCCGTTTCGGAGTCTCGTCAGCCGGGTGCGCCGTCAGCCGCCCGCAATCCAGGCGGCGGCGCTCTGCCTGTGGCCAGGGTGCTGTCGGGATGTTGCTCGCGAACCTCCGGAATCTTCTGCGCCGGCGCGGCGATCTGGCGCCGGTGGAGATCCGACGCCTCGGGCCAGATGGAGTTGTTGTAAACGATGTCCTTGGAATAACGGCAGCCCGGACAAGCCTGGTTTGTTCTTCTGTTCCCTTCTTGATGTGAAGCTGTTATACTGTGGGACATGAAAGAGAAAACTGCATCCATCCTTGCCAAACTTTCTGAAAACAAGTGCCGTCGCACGGTTGATGCGTTGATTCGCCGCGGCTTTGCGGCGCAGTACTGCGCCAATGTCGCCGACGCAGCCGACGCGCTCGTCGAACTTGGCGCTGGTGCGAAGACCATCGGTTTCGGCGGCTCGCTCTCCGTGGGCGTGCTCGGCGTCCGCGAGCGGTTCGTCGCCGCTGGCGCGAAAATCCTCGACCACGGCGACCCCAGTGTCAACCCCGAGGACAAGCCCGCCATCATGCGCAGCCAGCAGACGTGCGATCTGTTCATTTGCAGCGTCAATGCCGTTACGGCGTCGGGCGAAATCGTCAACGTCGATGGCGTGGGCAACCGCGTCGCGGCCACGATCTTCGGCCCTGCGAAAATCGTCATGGTCGCCGGTCGCAACAAGATCGTGGAAGGCGGCGTCGCCGAGGCCATCCAGCGTGTGAGAGCCATCGCGGGGCCCGCCAACGCCATCCGGCTGAACAAGAACACGCCATGCACCCGAACCGGGGTATGCAGCGATTGCGATTCCCCCGAGCGCATCTGCCGCGTCACGGTCGTCATGGATCGGAAGCCTTCGCGCAGCGACGTGACCGTGCTTGTGGTTGACGACGATTTGGGGCTGTAGGGACTTGCGGGCAAGGGGCTGCCCGCAAGGAGAGGTGAGAGGTGAGAAAACCCCCGCCGCTGCTCTGCGCAACAGCACACGCTTACGCTGTCTAGAGCGGTTTAAGAAAATCCGCATCCACATTCTATCCTCCAGCTCCAAACGCCGAATCCTAGTTCAAATCGTGCGGCTATACTATTTCTCAAGTCGCTCTAAAAAGGGGCGGAGCCCGGTGGCGGGGTGAATAAAAGAGTTGTCCTTGTGGCTGACAACGGAACGCAGGCGGCGCCGCGCTCTCCATTTTTGAAAAAACTGGCTTCAAGGGCACATTGGAATAGGCCGTGGGAACCGAAACCGCGACGATGCGCCTCTGCCGCGGCGCACCGTCGTCCGCTCGGTCAAGGCGCACCGCTCCTGACGCAACACGCATCTGTTTGATCTGGGCGGCTCCTTGAACGAGTCCGTCAGACCAAACAGATGCGCGGTCAGAAAACCAAGCCTTCGCCGACCTTGCGCCTAGGGGGCGCTGATCGTGGCGTGTATCCTGTAGAACATCCGAGGAGCGGCTTCGGAAATGGGCACGACCGCTTGCATGACACCGTAGAAACCGTCTGCCGACGGCTCGCAAGTCCAATCGGCATCGGCCACCACCTCCCATTCCCCTGTCTCGAGGTCCGGCCGTTGCAGGACTTCGTAGCTCACCTCGCCTTCAACTGCGAGGAAGCGCAGTATGCAGACAGCGGAACCAGGCTCGATCGCAACGTGGGTGATCGCCAGCGCCTTGCTCAGGTAGTCCTCGATGGAGTCCACCACCTCGATGACGACCGTCCCTTGCGCCTCAAGCTGCCCATCGCTGACCGTGTAGTCAAAGGTCACCGTCATGCCGATGTCGGACGGGGCGCCCAGATAGGCCAACAGGCCATCGACGCGCGCCACGTCCAGCCCCGCAGGCGGATTGGGCACGTTCACCGTGAGCGTGTCGCCATCGATGTCCTGGCAGTAGTCCGCGGCGTTGAACGCGAGCGATTGCCCGGCGACGGCCACCAGGCTGATGGCGCCCGCCACCGGCGGGCTGTTCTCGATGTTGAAGGCGGAGCTCGTCACCGCGGGCAGACCTTCGGTTGAAGCGACAAGCGTATAGCCGTCGCCCTTGCCCCTGACGATGGCGACATCCGTGAAGGTTGCCACACCGTTGACGGCCACGAGGTTCGTGGTGCCGATCAGCCTGCCCGTCAACGGCGCTCCGGGGTTGTTCCCGATCGCCAGCACGATGTTGCCGCTGAACCGTGTCGCGATTTCGCCGATCTCGTTCGTCACCGTGACGACCGGCTGCGTGCCCAACGCCTCGCCCAGCCGTGCGCCTGTGGGCTCGGTGCTGAACGTCAAGCCGGCGGACAGGTAGTGGACCGGTGTCGGGTTCGACTGGAAGCCGATGACACCCGGCTGCGTGTCCGTGCCGTCGCCCAGCCACGGGCTGAAGTCGACCGTTCCGGCGACCACGTCGCCGAGGCCGCCAAAATTCGCGGCGTTGGTCGGCCCGGTCTCGCTGCCGAACCAGTTGTTTTCCGCCGTGAGCGGCGTCGCGGACAGGTTGACCACCCCGCCCAGGACACTCGACTGCGAGATGGCCAGCGTGCCCGAGGCCGCCTCGCGTACAATGACGGCGTTGAAACAGGTGCCCGCGTCAGGCGTCAGTTCGTTCTGATCGACGGTGAAGATGCAACCCACGATGTTCAAGTTCTGCGCCAAGCCGCTTGCGCTGCCGAAGCGCACGCCGTAGGTGTCGTTGACCGCGCCTTGCGCCACCACGTTGATTTCGCAATTGGTCACGGTCGCTCCTGCGCCAGAGGCATGCTGGATGTTGACGCCGCTCTTGCAGTTGTCGATGAGGCAGTCCTTGATCAACAGGTTGTCCGCCCGGCCCTGGATCGCGACGTAGTAGCCGTCGCGGAAGGTACAGGCATCGAACGTGATGTCCTGGCAGGTTTTTTTGTTGTCCAACTGGACGGCCACCACTTGCGGCGATGTCATGAAGCGCCCGTCGGCGTTGAAATCGCAGCTCGTGACGGTGAGGTTCGCGACCCCTGCGAGGTTGAGGTTGTTCTTGTCGACCGCATTGACCTTGAAGTCGATGTTCTCGATGCGCGTCGCCAAACCGCCCGTGTACGTCCCGGTGATCATGCCGACCAGCAAGGGCTTCTCGCCGACCGCCGGACCGGCAAGCGTCAACGGCTTGTTCAAGGCGACGTTTTCGCTGTAGATCCCCGCCAGCGCGTTGACCGTGCCGCCGGCCGCGACAGCGCTGACACCGTCCTGGATCGTCGCAAAGCGGGTGACGCCCCAGCCTTCCGTCTCCTCGGTGAAGTCGTCATCAACATATACAGCCAAGTAGCGCAGGTCGGTCAAGGCCGTATCGACGTAGAGGCTTTCGACCTCGACATTCCCGATGATCAGTGAATTGATGTCAGGCGTCGCCGAGCCCCAGTAGTTGGCCGAGGCGTCCAGCGTGCCAGCGGACTCGTTCGCCACGTAGCCATCGATAATGTTTTCCGCCACTTGCAGCGCGCCCGAGGCGCCCGAGCGAATCCAGATGGCGCGGTGCCTGGCCGGATCGATCTCGAACCCGTTGGGATCAACCGCGATGCGGCTGCCCGTGACCGTCAGGTCATGGCCGGCCCCCGCGTCGGTGGACGAAAACCGCACGCCGTAGGAGCTTGAGTCCGCCCCTTGCACGGACACCGCGATGTCGCAGTCCTCGACGACCAGGTCGACTCCGCCGGACTGCATGTTGATGCCGCTCTTCGCCCCGCTGATCAAGGTCCGCCGGACGGCCACCTCCCTGGCCGCCCCGTTGATGGCCAGGTAGAGGCCGTTGGTGAACACCGAGTCCTCGACAACCAGGTTGTTGCCGTTCGGTGCGCTATCCAGATTGATCGCGTTCTTGAGCTTTCCATCGCCGTTGAACGTGCAGTTGCTGACGGTGACGCCACCATCGATGTTCTTCAGCGTCAGACAGGCTGCGGCGCCATCAGACTTGAAGTGGATGTTCTCGATCCGGGAAGCGGCATCCGGCGCGGCAGGAACGTTAATGGAGATGGATCCCAGCACCGTCGGCAGACCGCCGCCGTTTCCGTCCTCCACGCCCGCGTAGTTGACGATCTTGCCGGTCGTGACGGTCTCCGCGTACGTGCCGCTGAGGATGTTGACCGTCCCGTTCGCCGTCACGGCCGCGACACCGTCCTGAATGGTCGCGAAGGCGTCGTAGCCCCAAATGTGCCCGCCACTGGATCCCGCCGCATAATCGTCGTCCACCCACACCACGGCAGCCGGCTCGTTCGGAACCGAAGTATAGGTTCCAGCATCATACACGACTTGGTAGCCCTCGACGGTGGTAATGGAGAGCCCGCTGTGGCCGTTGTCGTCGATGGTGACCGATTGGCCGGCGGCGAGTTCTGCGGCGAGGTTGTCCGCAAGGAGCGTGACCGTGTCGTTGTCCGTTGCCGCGGCGATCGCGTCCGCGAGCGTCGTGTAGACCGGGTTCCCGTGGGTCGGCCCCGTCAGGCGCGCCTCGCACGGGCCGATGTAGGCGATTCCGGTCTCCTCGTCCCAGAGCAACTGCGCCGTTGCGCCCGTCGGCGCCCCCTCGCCGTCGACGATCTGGACCTGGGCGGCCGTCCCGTTCGCCGGTGCGCCGCCGACGGCGTCCCAACTCACCACCGGCGCGCCCGCCCGGGCCTGCTCCGCCGTCATTTGGATGACGAGATTCGCCAGGGAGACGTCACCGCCCAGCCGCACGGGATCGCTCACGCCCGTCACGTCGAGGACCAGCGGCCGCTCCGCCGTGCCCATCACGACGTTCTCGATCGCGCCCGCGCCGTCGGTGTACTCGATCGTGCCCGAGAGCGCGTTGCCGTTGCCGTTCACCGTGAAGTTCGTGTCGGCGAACGTGAACGTGGCCGGCAGCACGGTATCCGCGAGAAGTCCGACCTCGACGGGCGTCGTGTCCTTGTCGAGCCCCTCGTAGCCGAGTCCCGCGGAGATGTCCATGATCGCCTTGCCGTAGTCAATGATGTCGTTCCACGCGAGCGGCGAGGCGCCGGTGAACGCATAGTCCGCGCCGTCGCCCAGCGTGAGCGTGTACGGGATGAAGCGGGACGGCACCCGCATGTCGTCCAGCAGATCCTGGGCGTCGTCCAGCGGGATCGCGCCGATCATGCCCACGAGGAGCAGGTCGCCGCCGATCCCGACGGTCGGGTTCTCGTCCGTGTCCTCGGCCAGATCGAAGCTCACAGCGGAATCGCCCTCCGGCAGGATGCCCGTGAACGGGAAGATGCCGTGCTCCTTCCCGCCCGTGCAGGCGAAGAAGCCGTCCTTCACGACGAGCGAGGCGTTGTTCACATGGATGCCCGCGCCGTAGCCCGCCCCCGCCTGGCCGCCCGCCGTCCGCTCGCCGCCGTGCTCGAGGTGGACGTTCTCCGTGGTCAGCTTCGTGCCGACGTTGACGACCTCGATCAGGTAGGTGTAGGCGTGCGTGGCGTCGCCGTCCAGCGTGAGGTTCCGGATGGACGCCTCGCCCGACGCCACCTTGATCATCGACGTGCCGCCCGTGAAGGCAGCCGCCATGTCGCGCGGATTCGTGTTCGCCGCCGCCGTGATCGCGTGGTTCGCGCCGTCGAGCGTCAGGGACTTCGTGATCAGCGTCGTCCCCGTGTAGCCCGCGAGGTCCGTCATCAATGTCACCGTGTCGCCGTCGACCGCCGCGGCGATCGCGTCCGCGAGCGTCGTGTAGACCGGGTTCTCGTGGGTCGGCCCCGTCAGGCGCGCCTCGCACGGGCCGATGTAGGCGATTCCGGTCTCCTCGTCCCAGAGCAGCTGCGCCGTTGCGCCCGTCGGCGCCCCCTCGCCGTCGACGATCTGGACCCGGGCGGCCGTCCCGTTCGCCGGTGCGCCGCCGACGGCGTCCCAACTCACCACCGGCGCGCCCGCCCGGGCCTGCTCCGCCGTCATTTGGATGACGAGATTCGCCAGGGAGACGTCCCCGCCCAGCCGCACGGGATCGCTCACGCCCGTCACGTCGAGGACCAGCGGCCGCTCCGCCGTGCCCATCACGACGTTCTCGATCGCGCCCGCGCCGTCGGTGTACTCGATCGTGCCCGAGAGCGCGTTGCCGTTGCCGTTCACCGTGAAGTTCGTGTCGGCGAACGTGAACGTGGCCGGCAGCACGGTGTCCGCGAGAAGTCCGACCTCGACGGGCGTCGTGTCCTTGTCGAGCCCCTCGTAGCCGAGTCCCGCGGAGACGTCCATGATCGCCTTGCCGTAGTCAATGATGTCGTTCCACGCGAGCGGCGAGGCGCCGGTGAACGCATAGTCCGTGCCGTCGCCCAGCGTGAGCGTGTACGGGATGAAGCGGGACGGCACCCGCATGTCGTCCAGCAGGTCCTGGGCGGCGTCCGGCGGGATCGCGCCGATCATGCCCACGAGGAGCAGGTCGTCGCCGATCTCGACGGTCGGGTTCTCGTCCGTGTCGTCGGCCAGGTCGAAGCTCACCGCGGAATCGCCCTCCGGCAGGATGCCCGTGAACGGGAAAATGCCGTGCTCCTTCCCGCCCGTGCAGGCGAAGAAGCCGTCCTTCACGACGAGCGAGGCGTTGTTCACGTGGACGCCCGCGCCGTAGCCCGCCCCCGCCTGGCCTCCCGCCGTCCGCTCGCCGCCGTGCTCGAGGCGGACGTTCTCCGTGGTCAGCTCCGTGCCGCCGTTGACGACCTCGATCAGGTAGGTGTAGGCGTGCGTGGCGTCGCCGTCCAGCGTGAGGTTGCGGATGGACGCCTCGCCCGACGCCACCTTGATCATCGACGTGCCGCCCGTGAAGGCAGCCGCCATGTCGCGCGGATTCGCGTTCGCCGCCGCGGCGATCGTGAATCCGCTGCCGTCGAGGGTGATTGACTTCGTGATCAGCGTCGTCCCCGTGTAGTCCGCGAGGTCCGTCATCAATGTCACCGTGTCGCCGTCGACCGCCGCGGCGATCGCGTCCGCGAGCGTCGTGTAGACCGGGGTCTCGCGGGTCGGCCCCGTCAGGCGCGCCTCGCACGGGCCGATGTAGGCGACTCCGCACTCCTCGTCCCAGAGCAGCTGCGCCGTTGCGCCCGTCGGCGCCCCCTCGCCGTCGACGATCTGGACCCGGGCGGCCGCCCCGTTCGCCGGCGCGCCGCCGACGGCGTCCCAGCTCACCACGGGCGCGCCCGCCCGGGCCTGCTCCGCCGTCATTTGGATGACGAGATTCGCCAGGGCGACGTCCCCGCCCAGCCGCACGGGATCGCTCACGCCCGTCACGTCGAGGACCAGCGGCCGCTCCGCCGTGCCCATCACGACGTTCCCGAGCGCGCCCGCGCCGTCGGCGTACTCGATCGTGCCCGAGAGCGCGTTGCCGTTGCCGTTCACGGTGAAGTTCGCGTCCGCGAACGTGAACGTGGCCGGCAGCACGGTGTCCGCGAGCAGTCCGACCTCGACGGGCGTCGTGTCCTTGTCGAGCCCCTCGTAGCCGAGTCCCGCGGAGACGTCCATGATCGCCTTGCCGTAGTCGACGATGTCGTTCCACGCGAGCGGCGAGGCGCCGGTGAACGCCAACGAGGAATCCCCGCCAAGCGTGAGGGTGTAGGGCGCAAACCCCGCCGGCGTGTTCATTGCCTCGAGAAGCGCGTCCACAGTCGACAGGTCAACGGCCTCGTCCATTCCAACCAGAAGCAGATCGGCGCCAATCGTCGCCTCCACGGCATCGTCGAAATGGAGGCCGCCGCCATCGTAGAGGATGCCCGTGAAGGGGAAGATGCCAGCCGCCTTCCCGCCCGTGTCGGCATGGAAGGGCCCGTTCACCAGGAGCGTCGCGCCGTTGACGTGGATGGCGGCGCCATAGCCGACCCCGGTCTCGCCGCCCACGGACGCCTCGCCGCCGTGCAGCCACTGCGTATCTTCAACCGTGAAGACGCCATTCTGCGTCTCGGCCAGGAACGTGTAGTAATGCGTCGCATGGCCGTCGACCACCAGATTCCTGAACGTCGCGTTCGCCGCCCCCACCTGGAACATCACGCGCGCCCCCATGTAGGCGTTGACCACATCCCGCGGTTCGGTGTTCGCCGCCGCGGCGATCGTGAATCCGTTGCCGTCGAGGGTGATCGACTTCGAGATCGCGTACGTGCCCGTGACGCCGGAAACATCCGCGAGCAGCTCGATCATGTCGCCGTCATTCGCCGCCGCAAGCGCCTCGTCCAGCGTGGCGTAGCCCATGCCGCCGATGGCCGCGACCGGATTCTCCGCGCCACCGAGCAACTCGTAGCCATACGGACTGAATGCGTTCGATTCGACCTCGATGAACTTGCAGGCGGTTCCCGCCACCGTCTCGCTGCCAACGGGCAGCACACCGAAGAACGCACCCGCATGGTAGATCTTCGCACGCGGCTTGACCGCCGCGGCATCGACCGGCAGACGGAACTTCAGCAGCGTCCCGCCCAGCTCCTGCCCGGCCTTCGCCGTCGGCGTCACATCGAAGGTCGCCGCCTCGATGACGTCCGACTCGACCACGAGGATGTCCGTCAACGTCACGGTGATCTTGTCCAGCGCCTCGACAGCCGCGTTGTCGACACGCCCCGCCGCCGCGTTGCCCGTCAGCCTCGCGACGAAAGCCGACGCGTCCGCCACGTCGTTCGTCACGCCGCCTTCAACCTTCTTCGCGACGACACCAGCAGGCGTTTCGACCAAATCCTCCGTGATGCGTTTCGCCTCGTAGGACGTCGTCGCGCCACGCTTCGTCTCCACAAGGAAGGAGCCGGAGGCGGGATTCACGGTCAGATTCGGTTCGGCGCCGTCCACCACCGTGATCGTCACCTTCTTGCCCTCCGGCACCGAAACCGTCTCCGTGACACTCGCCTTCACCGTCAGGACGATTTCGGTTCCCGTCTCGTTCGCGATCGCCGCCGCCACGGTCGCATACTTCGTGCCGTCCGCCGTTTCAACGACATCCTTTATGGCCTTGTAGGTCGTATGGCCTTCTCCCGCCGTTTTCTGCACCATGCACCCATCTGCGGGGGCAATCGAATTTTCATCGAACGTCACCCCCGGGGCAACTGCCAACTTGAACGACGCGTTCTCGGCAAGCGGAATCTGTTCATCTGTGGCGACGAGCAATGTCACCACCGCGTCCCCCGCCGCCGCGATCGCCTGATTCAAGCTGTCGTAGAACGTTTCGCCCACCTGCGCCACCTTCCGCCCGACGACATAGGTGGTGGCGTCCGCCGAGGGCACATCCTGGGCAACGGCAAGCGAGGGCGAAGTCGTTGCCGGAGCCTTCTGGAAAAATCCATCGCCGATTGAAACCTGACCTGTGTGCTCAAAACCGTAGGGGTCGATCGTATATGTCCCGGCCTTCGCGAGCGTCACGTCCGAGGCGGTGTCGGCGCCGATGAGGATCGTCTCGCCATCTTGAGACGCCGCGACGGCCGCCGCCAGCGAATCATAGGCGAGCCGGCTGCCGTCACGGTCGATCGCCGCCTTCTTGCCGCCCAGCATGTACCGGCATGTGGCCACCGCGAAATCCTTCACGAACAACGAGGGCGTTTGAGGATTTGCGTGCCGGTCGGTCGTGTGGCAGACTTCCAGCTCATATTTTATGACCGTGCCCGTATTCGCGCCGCCGACATCCGCCGTTCCGACTTTGGCTGTCTGGGTGAAGTCGTTCCCCGTCAGAAAACGGTCATATCCAAACAACGTATACGAGCTTCCATAACTCAGGAACTTGGTGATGAGCAGACGATAGACTTCGTTCGCCGCCATGTCCCGATCAAGCGCTTCATTGATCGTCGTCTTGGCATTTGCATAAATCGTGACGGTTCCCTGGCTCACCGCACGATCGAAGCTCACCGTGCAGTCCAGTGTTCCACTGTAGGGCTTCAACATCGACTCCAGTTCCGCCCGGCGGCACCAATCCGCGTCATTTGCGTATTCGGCACGGGGAAGACTGCGAACGGCGCCGCTCTTCGCATAGAGACTCAAGTCGGCGGGCGGCAGCGCAGTCACCTGCCAGGCCTTTTCACAGCCGCTTTGCGTGGTCTCCTCGACAAAAGCATAGGGGAACTTCCCAACCCAGGAGTTCTTCTGCAAATAGTCCTGCGCCAGGAATCCAGCGGCATTCAGAGCCATGCTGAAGCAGCCGCCGCGCAAATCGGCCACGCCCGTAGGATCCGACACGCCACTGCCCAGGACAAGCTGATTCAGGAATCGGCCATTGTGCGTCACCAGTTTGCTTCCGGCATTGAGCGTGAAATCGCCCTTGTAGGTGCCGTAGGTGTTGGTGATGACGCCGTTGTTCTCGATTCCCCAGCCGATCACACTGGTTTCGGCCGTGGCGTCCAGGGTCGCGCTGTCCTTGATCCACACCACGCCATTGTTGATGATCCTGCCCGCCGTATTCGTCAGACTGTAGCCCGCCAGCTCAAACGAGAAGTTCTTGCCGGCCGCAACGGTCACCGTCTCGCTCTCCCCGTAGTTCTGAACCAGGCGCACCGTCTGTCCGCTGCCGACGGCATCACATGCATCCTGCAGGGTCTCAAACGACAGGACCTCCGCACCCGTGTCAATTTGCGCAACGTTGACCGCTATATGCTCGTAAACGACATAATAGCCCCCTTCCTGTTTGACCTGGAGGGATTTTCCCGTGGCCAAATAGGCGCCTTCCGTACCGGGATCCTGCTTGTATCTGCCGCCATAGATCACGCACGAACTGTTACGAGGCATTGAGTCATACGTTCCACTGTAGAATCTCGCGTAGGTTGTGGTTGACGGCGCTCTGCTATAACTGATCGTCACCGTCGGCCCGCAATCGTAGAACTCAACGCATCCCGAGCCCGATGCATTGTAGGAGGAGATTTTGATCGACTGGCAATTGTAATACGAGTGCGAGATGTTGACGCACTTCGATACGGTGAAGCTGGGGCAGTTCAAAAATGCGGCCGCGCCGTTATTTCCGGACACCTCACAACCACTAGCCGTTGAGCAATTGATCCCCGCGCAATCGACAACTCCTGCAAAACCCGTTTTCGCGGTGAGGCCGCCGTTGACCACGCAGCCCGTTTCCAACAGGACGGACATCTTGCCCGATGCCGTCGCGTTGACGATGTTGCCCGAAGTGGCGACGCTGCTAATCCCCGTAATGTGGTTGACCGCCACCGACGTGTCTCTCGTGACCACAAGCAGCTTGGACGAGGCCGGCAGAGCGATTCGAAACGCCTGTCCCAAGCCGTTTACGACCGTCGCATGCGCGGTCGCTCCGGAGATGGTGCCGGACTTGGTCGCAACGGAGGTCTTCCAGTACTTCTCCGTCCCATAGGGATTGAAAGGCACACCGTCCGACTGCCCCTGCTGCCTGATCCATTTCGCACACTCGGATACATTGCCGGAAATCAAACCCTGGACAGTGGCGCTGCCATCAACATAGAGAGTCCCCTCGGCCGACAACGCCTTGCCCGACGGAATCGTCATTGAACTGCCTTCCGGGACGACAACGGCGCTCCCGCTGGGGATCGACACCTTCTTTATCCCGCTGTCTGCCAAGGCCGCCGTCAGCGCTTCATAAGTTGTCACTGTCGCCACCTCGTCCGCCGCACAGAACTCAACCCCGATCGTGCCCGACTCGGCGACCGTATGCGTCGCGGCCGACCCGGCGCTGAAATAGGTTCTCGTGGCACCGTCGTCGAAATACCATCCAACGACGCCGTGTTGGGCGTCCGGCTGCGCCGCGAGGGAAAGCGTCACGTCCAGATAGATGTTCGTCGGATTCGAGGCCGGCGCACCGCCATTGACGGTATAGGCGCCGCCTTCGTTCGCCACGAAGGTAATCGTCGCCCGCGGAGCGGGCTGGAAAATGGCATAAATCGTCTTTTGGACAAGTTCCGCGTTTGCCTTGGTCTCATTTCCTCTTGAGTTATTGACAGTCCATGAAGAACCGGCTCGTCCGGAAGTGTCGGTCTTGGTCTCAGACCACCCCTTGAACGTATACCCCTCGTTCGACTTGGCCCAGACGTTAAACGTGACGGAAATCGTCGGGGCTGACGAGCCATCCTTTGATGACTCCACGATGTCGGACTCGATCCGCGTGCCGTAGTCGGCGTCCCCTGGAGCGGAAGCCGACGTCGATGCGTAGACCTTGCCCGCCGCCGAGTCGTTCGCCTCGGCAATCAGTTGCGTGCGGTAGTAGTACGTTGACGAACCGCCATACGCCGAGGGCGAGAGACAGACGATCCCCATCGCCGCCAGCAACAGATACAACTTACTTTTCATGACTTACCTTGCTTTCTTTCCCTTTGGAAACTTTTTTCAGCCGACAGGCTTCACCTGCAAACAAGACTGCAAACGACAAGACGAGCACGTAGCACGGCGCATACGTGAGCCGATGCGGCGCTGCAGACATGCCGCCGCACCAGAGACACAGGAAAACGGCGGCCGGCACCAGCCAGAACCTGCGGAAGCGCCAAGTCAACAACGGCAGCGGATTGATCGGCAACAGAAGCCAGTTCCATCCCATCACGGCTCTGTTGAAGATGAAGAGGCCGAGGAGCATGCACCCCAGGACGAACTGCACGGAGAGGATCCCCCAGGCGACCACCCGGCAACCCGTAAAGACATTGACGACCGACAGCGCCAGGAACGCGGAAACCACGGCCATCGGCGTCACGACCGACGACTCGAACGTGCGCGTCTGCGGCGTCAATTCGACCCCCTCTCCCGTGAGCAGGGGACGCCCGAGACAGCGCGCGCGCCTGGACACCTCCAGCAGATCCTCGGGAAGGATGATCCGGCGCTCGCTGGCAACATCCCCGTCAATCACCGAGCCATAGACGCCGTTCAGGATGAACTGCGACCACGGATGGGGATCGAGCGCTTCAAGGCACCGCTCCCGAATGGTCATGCGCGAAAACCGCGGCCAGTCCCCGTGCTGGAGGCCGGTCGGCGCCATGGCAGCCTTCAGGCATTCCAAGACCATTTGCGAACACGAGCGCGCCACCCCGTCATAGGATACCGCCATGCCTGCGGCGACGTGATCGTCCAGGACGCGCCAAAGCTCCTGCTTGACTGCGACAGGCAGGTTGAGTTCGTACTGGACGATGCTCCGGCCGTCGCGGCGATGGTCTTCAAGGTAAATCGCCGTCGGGATCGACACCATGCCCATCTTCAGCTTGCCGAGCAGAAACATCAAGGGCCGGGCGGAAACATCTTCACCCTCGTAGCTGAAGCATCGGTCGAGATGGTGTTTCGGGCACTCCATGCGCAGGGAAGCGTGGCCGAAACGCGAATACAACGATGCGTCGCCCGGCCCGACGATCAAGAGCGAGGCCTTCACGAAGTTCGGATCATCCGAGCCGGGAATCGACGGCGCAACCGATGCCGCCGCGCTTCCCGCAAGCAGAATACACCCCAGAAACGTGGCGATTTGCATTGTATTCATGTGACGTTTGCCTGATCAGAATCCTATGTTGTGTGTCCGAAAACCATTGAATTTGACAAAAACTGCCTTTCATTGTCCGCCATTTGACATTAGACCAAAAAACCGCTTGCCTGACAATCAAAATTAGCAGGTTTTTATATAGGAATTCTGCGGTTTTTTATATCAGCATAATGCTGACCCTTCTCAGGCTTTTGCTCGTTGCGAAGCCCTTGCAAAAAGGAAAGGCTCCGTAAAGTCTAAAGGGATGTGCGCCAACATCGTTGCCGCTCGGCAAAGGAGCCAAAGTCCAAAGCCCTTGACATCGCCGTTCACGATCTCTTTCGGCTTTCCCCGACAGGGCGACCGGGGCTTCCGGGCCGCTTCGTGGCGGCGGCTGGCGGCTACGTGCCGAAAGGCGGCGCACTTGCTCCCACACTTGTTCTCTTTCTTGCTTCCACACATGCCCTTGTTACGCTTGCCCTCGCTTGCGCTCACAGTGCCGATCCCGATTTGGATGCCCTGCGGCAACGCACGCACTCACGCACTCACGCACTCCCAACTCAAAACTCTCAAAGTCTGGCGCAGGCTTGCCCGATATGGTATCCTTACCCACCGTGCAATCGACAAACGCAACACTTTCCGAACTCGGCGAACGCCGTCTCATCGCCCGCCTCCGCCGGCAGACCGCCGACGGCGGGGACGTCGCGGTCGGCATCGGCGACGACTGCGCCGTGGTGCGCCTGTCGGCCGACGCCGCGGAAGACCTCGTGCTGAAGTCCGACCCCGTCATCTGCGGGCACCACTTCCTGCCCGACGCCCCGCCGCGCCTCATCGGGCACAAGGCGCTCGGACGGGTGCTGAGCGACATCGCCTCGATGGGCGCCGCGCCGCGATGGATCCTCGTCAACCTCGTCGCGCCGGGCGACACGCCCGTGCGCGTCATCGACGAAGCCTACGCCGGGATGTCCGCCCTCGCCCGCGAGCATGGTTGCGCCATCATCGGCGGCGACACCTGCCGCGGCGAAACCTTCGAGTTCCACGTCTTCGGCTGCGGCACCCTCCCGCGCGGCTCGGCGCGCCTGCGCTCCGGCGCCAAGGCCGGCGACGTCCTCCGCGTCACCGGCCGCCTCGGCGGAAGCCTCGTCTCCGGGTCGCACCTCTCGTTCGCCCCGCGCGTCCGCGAAGGCCAATGGCTCCGCGACCGGGCCAACGCGATGATCGACATCAGCGACGGCCTGGCTTCGGAGCTCTGGCACCTCGCGCGCGAAAGCCGCGCCGCGCTCGTCCTCGACCCGCGCCGCGTGCCCTTCTCCCCCGCCGCCGCCGGCGCCGCCGACCCCCTCCGCCACGCCCTCTTCGACGGCGAGGACTTCGAGCTGCTCTTCTCCGTCCCGCCCGACCGCGAACGCGACTTCGACGCGGCCTGGCAGGCCGCGTTCCCCGAACTTCCCTGCACCCGCATCGGCGAGGTCGCCGGATCCGGCGAGGCGGACGTCCGCCTCGCCAACGGCGCCCCGCTCCCCGAAGGCGGCTTCGATCACTTCATTTCCCCCGTCCAATGGCGATGACGTTCGACCAGACCACCCGAAGCGAAATCGAGACCCAGGCCTTCGCCGACGAGCTTGTCCGGCGTTTCGGCCCCAAGGCGTTCTACGCCCTCCGCGGCGACCTCGGCGCCGGCAAGACCTGCCTCGTCCGAGGCCTCGCCCGCGCCCTCGGCATCCACGCCACCGTCTCCAGCCCCACGTTCACCCTCGTCAACGAGTACGTCGAAAACGGCGGCAACCGCCTCGTCCACATCGACCTCTACCGCCTTTCCGGCCCGGACGACCTCGACGCGATCGGCTGGGACGACCATCTCGACTCCGGCGACGCGATGGCCGTCGAATGGCCCGAGCGCGCCGGCGACGAACTCCCCCCGCACACCATCTTCATCGACATCGCGATGGGCGCCAAGCCCGACGAGCGCCACATCCGCGTGAACGCGCCCCACATCCCATGACGCCCCCGGAAACGCACCCCGCCCTCACGATCGAGCAACTCGAGCAGGCCATCGCCTCGCCCGACGCCACCGTGCTGCAATCGGGCCGCAACCTCACGGTGCGCACGACGCTCGCGCTCCCCGGCGCCGAGCCCGTCGACGTCGTCGTCAAGCGCTTCCCCGCCCCCTCCCTCGCGCGCGCCCTCCTCGACCGCCTGCGCAAGATGCCCGAGAAGGCCACCCGCTCCTTCGCCGCCGCCCGCCACATCCACCGCGCCAATCCCGGCCTCACGCCCGAGCCCGTCGCCGTGCTCGAAACCCGTTCCGGCGGCCGCCCCGGCCCCGGCTGGTTCGTCACGCGCTACGAACCCGGGATGACGAGCTTCCGCACCCGCCTGATCGAGCTCTACAACGCCAACGGCCCGTGCGAGGACATCATGGCGCTCCTCCAAACCGTGGCCGAAGCCTGCGCGCGCATGCACGACGCCGGGTTCATGCACCGCGACCTCGGCAACCAGAACATCATGCTGGCCACGCGCGAAGGCGACGCCTCGCCCGCCGTGCTCGTCGTCGACCTCAACCGCAGCCGCCTCGTCGACGGCCCCCTCGACATCCGCAGCCGCGCCCGGGACCTCTCCCGCATCAACCTCCCGTCGGACTTCCTGCGCGTCTTCCTCGAAATGTACTGGCGCGGCGAAATCCCGCCCCGGGACTTCCTGCGCGCCGAGCGCCGCCACCGGCGCCTGTACGCCCTGCACTGCGCCACGCGCAACCTCCGCCATCCCTTCCGCAGGCGCACCGCCTCGTCCGAACCCGACTACCCCGCGCCGCGCGACCTCTGGATCTGGGACGCCAAGTCCGAGCAGGCCATCTCCACAATGCGCAGCCGCGACCGCCACCGCCACCAGTCGCACACGCGCGTCACCGCGCCGCTCCTCGCGCTGCTGGCGCTCGCCCCGCGCTATCTGCGCAAGCGCCGCCTGCTGCGCCAGCTTGCGTTCGAGCGTCCGGTCGTCTCCTTTGCCGAGCGCGTCTTCGTCTCCATCACGGCGGACGCCTGGCGCCGCGACCGCGAGCTGGCGCAGCTCCGCGAACTCGGCTGCATCGGCGTCCACCTGCGCCTCTACGCCCACGAGCCCGCCGACGTCACCGACGCCAAGCTCGACGTCGTCCTCAAGCTCAAGCAGGCGGGCTTCGCCGTCGCCGTCTCCATCGTCCAGGATCGCGCGACGGTTCGCGACCCCGCCCAATGGCTGGCGTTTTGCGACCATGTCGTCGGCCGCGTCCACGACGCCGTGGTCTGGGTCGAGCTGCTGCACGCCGTCAACCGCGTCAAGTGGGGCGTCTGGAGCTTCGCCGAGCTTCGCAAGCTGCTCGCCACCGCCCCCGCGCTCAAGGCGAAGCATCCCGACGTCTCCTTCATCGGCCCCTCCGTGATCGATTTCGAGTGGGACTACCTCGCCGCCGCGCTCCGCTGCATCCCGCGCGGCCTGCGCCTTTCCGCGCTTTCCGCGCACCTCTACGTCGACCGCCGCGGCCCCCCCGAAGCCTTCCAGGGCCGCTTCGACGCCCTCGGCAAGCTCCAGGTCTTCCGCGCCATGGCGCTCGCCGCGCACGGGGTCGAAGACCACCTGGTCGTCAGCGAATTCAACTGGCCCCTGAAGGACACGCGCGAATGGTCGCCCGTCGGCTCCCCCTACGTCTCGCCGGGCCCGCGCTTCAACGACCCCAGCGTCGACGAAGCCCGGGCCGCCGCCTACACGCTGCGCTACATCTTCATCGCCCTCTGCTCGGGGCTTGCCGACAACATGGTCTTCTGGTCGCTCGCCGCGCACGGCTTCGGCCTCGTCGACCCCGGCGCCCGCCCCGACGACGCCTGGCGCCGGCGCCCGGCCTACACGGCGCTGCGGAACTTCTTCGACATCCTGCGCCACGCCCACTACACGGAAGCGCTCGCCCGCGGCGAAAACGGCGTCTGGGCCATGCGCTTCGTCTCAGGCGAAGGCGGCAACATCGTCGTGGCGTGGAACGCCACCGACGCCGAGGCCGCGCCACCCGCCCTGCCCTTCAAGGTCGCGAAGACCCTCGACCTCCACGGACGCGAAATCCCCGCCCCGGCGCACCTCACCGGCGAACCGGTTTATTTTGCAGCCGCTACGCTCCCACCCACTTCGTCCGGGCGGTGATGAGCACGCGGCCGTCTTCCGTGGCGACCTGGTGCATGCGTTCGCCGTCGCGGCAGGGTGCGCACCGTGCCACGACGACGTCGCCGTGGCGCGCTTCGCCGCGGTAGATCACTTCAATGTCCGCCACGCGGCTTCCCGATTCCGCCTCCGGCGTGCATTCCATCATCCATTCGAGGTAGTGCGTGTTGTTGACATGCTGGTTCAGGTCGATGTGCGAATGCTGGACCGCGAACTTCAGCTCGACCACATCCGCCGTCTCGGGGAACTCCAGGCGCTCGAACGGCTCGCCGTCCCACACGGGGGGACGCACGTTGTTCGTGCAGGAGGCGACGATCTCCGGAATGCGCCCGGCGCGTCGGGTCTCCATGTTCATGACCATCCATTCCGATGTGGCGACGCCGAGCGGCGTGCCGTCGGACCTCGACATGACGAAATCGCGACCGGCGGTCAGCTTGCGCATGCTGCGCGGGTAGGTCAGCACCACGACGTCCTCGCCCCAGGCGGGGCAGTCGTCGAGCCGCACGCGCAGGCGCGTGATCACCCAGGCCAGCCCCAGGGGCTCGAAGTTCTTCTTCGAGAAGCCGAGCTTGTCGGCATGGATGGACGCCGTCTCCTGCAGGTAGTTGCAGATGTGCCAAAAGAAAATCCTGCCGTCCGGCCCGCATTCGTAAGACCGCACCCGGTACGTCTGGATGTCGTGCGTGTCGCGCCGTGCTTCTGTCATGTCGCCGACGGGAGATTGAGCTGCTGATTGATTCATGGTGCCTCTTGAGTCGAAATAATCCCTGCAGTTTACCAGCCAGGCTGGGAACTTGAAACCCGAAACTTGAAACTGGCGTTAGAATCGGGTCAACGTCGTTGCCGCACACCAAGGAGTCCGGATCCACCATTGATGACGCAGTTCTCAAAAAAGACGGACGCGACGGCCTGGATCTGGCAGGCGGGTTTTTGGGCGACGGTCGCGCGGACGTTTTCAAGGCGGATGTTCGCAAGGACGGAGCCGGCGTTGCCGATGAATCGCAACGATCCGGCGCTGGCAATGTCGAAATCGCGGAAGGTCACGTCCGAAACGCCGCGGATTTTCACGCCGGGCTCCACGACAATCTGCAAGGCGCTTTCGGTGAACGCGCCGGAATAGTTCTCGAAAAGGAGATCGGAAACCGAAACATGGCCTTCATCGTCGGATCGGAGGTAGCGCACGGGATAGTCGAAGAAAATCCCGTTCCGGCCCTTGGCGCGGATGTCGCGGAAAACGGCGCGGCGGATCGTCTGGCACGCGCTGTCGAGCGTGCAGTTTGTCACAAGCACGTCTTCGCAGACGATGGAATCGGACTTCCTCTCGCGCATCGCGCGGAGGATGAGGCAGTCGTCGCCCGTCGCAAAGTCGGCATTCGCAATGCGGACGCGACGGCATCCGTCGATGTCGATGCCGTCCGAATTGATCATCCGCCGATCCGAGAGCACGTGGATGCCGTCCGCGTCGAGATCGTCGCACAGACGGATGAGCATCGTCCAGCCGGGCGAATCCCGGAACGTCGCGCCGGCGAGCTTGACGCGCTTGCAGCGCACCAACTGGACGATGCGCGGGCGCGGGGGCGGGGGCTTGGGCCAGAAGCCCGTCTTGGGGTTCAACGTCTGATCAAAGAACGCCGGCCCCTGGCCGTTGACGACGCCTTCGCCGGTGATGGCGACGTCCTCTTCGTCCCAGGCGTAGAGAAAAGCCTTCGCGGAGCCTTCCGGCTTGACGGCGCAAACAGCGTCCGGGATGTCGAAATACGCATCCGGCGAGGCGTCGCCCCGCAGCTCCGCGCCCTTTTCAAGATGCAGATCGACACGGCTCCGAAGCCGGATCGAGCCGCTCGGATAGACGCCGGGGGCGACTCGGACGCGACCGCCGCCCGCGAGGAGCACGTCAACCGTGCCGGAGCCCGTCACGGCAATCGACCCGGACTGCGTGAACGTGAGGACGGACCGCCCCTCAGACGTGAACGACACGGCGCTGTTCGCGTCGCCAAAGATCTGAAACACCTCCGCGCCTGCATGAAAAGGCAAGACGAGAGAAGCAAAGAAAGAAGGAAGAAAACGGAGAAGACGCATTGTTTTCACGGTTGGACTCCTGACTGTTGATGGTTTCTTCAAAGCACGCGCGACAGCACATGCAATTTTCACGCCCCCCATTGTTCACTATTTCCGGCCAAATGGATATCCTCAATTGCGAAAAATTATCTTCGATTTTGCGCACGACCTTCTTTGACCCGCGCGACGGGTCAAAGAAGGGGAAATTTGAAATTTGAAACTGGGCGGTGGCGGCGATGGGTTGGCAATCCGGCGGATTGGACTGATCCGTCCGATCCTCCTGATCGCACGCCGCCCGCCCTTCGCCGTTCACGTACCCGTGCACAGCGAAGCGGTTCGCGTACACGGAAAAAGCAAACGCGGGGAATCGGGAACGCGAACGAGTACGGGAACGGGAACGGCCGACCCAGCCCGCGACGGGCGAACGGAAGGCCGGAACGCTGGAGCCCGCCGTCCCGGCGGGGTGTTCGCTGGCGGTGGCAGGGTGTGGACCGAGGCGCCCCGCGCCGGGGCGCGGGTAAATGGGGTCTGTCCCCAATTGCCCCCCAATTGCCCTCAATTGCCCTTGCCTTCTCGTCACATATTCGAATATGTGACTCCGGGGCGCCGGAAGGCAAGTGCGGTGTAGGCGAGTGGCACTGGTTCAGATTTCTGTAATCTCGAATTTTTGTTCGATATTATGGAATCCACACCCGTCGCCCCGCTCGCCCGCGCTGCGCGGGCGGCTTGGGAACGCCACCCCTGGGAACGCGGGGCTCCGCACCCGCACCGCAACATTGATCGACGGATCGGACGGATCGGCCCAATCGGACAGGTCAAGTCGGGCGCAAGCCGTCCATCCGGTCCACTGCGTCCACAAAGTCCACAAAGTCCACAAAACATTTTAGGGTCTGTCCGCCCCTGTTCAGAGGATTCTGATTGTGATTGCTTCCACCGTCGTTTTAACATAGAATTTACCCCGATAAACACGCTTGGCGATCTGTACCGCCAATCGGTGAGGAAATCTTGGAGGAAACCATGTTCAACAATCTCTCGGGCGTCGAATTGTTCTACCTGGCCTGCGGCGTGATCGGCGGCGGGCTGTTCCTGCTGCGCTCCATCATGATCTTCACCGGACTCGGCGGAGACGATGACGTCGGCGACGTTGACGATGGCGATTTCGGCGGCGACACGACCGACGATTTCAAGATGGTCTCCGTCCACGGCATCACGGCGTTTCTGCTGATGTTCGGGCTCGTGGGCTTCCTGCTCATGCGCAACGGCCACGGCATCGGCGTTTCGGCCGTGTCGAGCCTCGCGGCCGGCGTCGTCATCATGGCCGTCATCGCCAAGATCTTCAGCGCCTCGCGAAAGCTGGCGAGCGACGGCACCATCCATCTCGCCGACGCCGTGGGCTGCACGGGCTCCGTCTATCTGGAGATCCGCCCCGGCGCCATCGGCAAGGTGCAAATCGAAGTGAAGGGCGCGCTCAAAGTGTTCGACGCGCGCGCCAAGGATCCACAAGCCAAGCTCGCCACGGGCGAACGCATCAAGGTGGTTGAAACCGCCGACATGCTGGTCGTCGAACCGGCTTGACCGGCGCAACGCCGCCATTCCAGCAATTTCCCAAAACCCCTCAGAAAGAAACATGACCATGAATTCGCCGACCATGCTCGCATCCTCCACCATGCCCCCGATCCTGATCTTCGCCATCGCCATCGTCATCATCGTCTTCGTCACGATGATGGCCATCGCCCGGCTCTACAAGCGCTGCCCGTCCGACCGCATCCTGGTCATCTACGGCAAGGTGAAGGACAACAAGTCCGCCCGCTGCATCCACGGCGGCGGCGCGTTCATCGTCCCGCTCGTCCAGGACTACGCCTACTTGAGCCTCACGCCGATGACGATCAGCATTCCGCTGCAAGGCGCGCTTTCGTTCCAGAACATCCGCATCAACGTGCCGAGCACGTTCACCGTGGGCATCAGCACGGAGCCCGCGATCATGATGAACGCGGCCGAGCGCCTGCTCGGCCTCGCCACGCCGGCCATCGAGGACATGGTCAAGGAAATCATCTTCGGCCAGCTCCGCCTCACCGTGGCCTCGCTCACCATCGAGCAGATCAACCAGGACCGAGAGAGCTTCCTCATCGAGGTCCGCAAGAACGTCGAACCCGAGCTCAACAAAGTCGGCCTCATCCTGATCAACGTCAACATCACGGACATCACGGACGAGTCGAACTACATCGAGAGCATCGGCAAGAAGGCCGCCGCCGAAGCCATCAACAAGGCGAAGGTCGACGTGTCCCACCAGACGAAGCTCGGCAGCATCGGCGAGGCGGACAACACCCGCGAGATGACCATCCGCGTCGCGGAGAACGTCGCCGAAGCCGAGAAGGGCAAGAAGCAGGCCGAGGCCGGCCGCCGCATCTACGTGGCCGAGCAGGAGACGGCCGCCATGGTCGGCGAGGCCGAGGCCAACCGCCTCAAGGAAATCAAGCTGATGGAGAACTTCGCCGAGGCCGAGAAGGGCAAGATGCGCGCCATCGCCGACCAGCGCGTGTACATCGCCGACCAGGAGTCCGCGGCCGTCGAAGGCGAGAACAAGGCCAAGGCCGAGATCGCCGACGCCAACGCCAAGCTCGCCATCCGCCAGGCGGAGGCCCAGCGCCAGGCGGAGGTCGCGAAGCGCCTGGCCGAGGTCGAAATCCAGAAGGCGCAGTACCGCGCCGAGATGGAGCGCCTCAACGCCGAGGAAATCGCCCAGCGCGAAATCGAGAGGCAGAAGATCGCCATCGCCGCCTCGGCCGAGGCCGACCGCGTGCGCACGATCGCCAAGGGCGAGGCCGACGGCGTGCTCTTGAAGTACCAGGCCGAGGCCGAAGGCATGAAGGCGCTCCTCGAGAAGAAGGCCGAAGGCTATCTGCGCCTCATCGAAAGCGCCGGCGGCGACCCGAAGGCCGCCGCGACGATGCTCATGATCGAAAAGCTCGAAGCCATCGTGGCGCGCCAGACCGAGGCCATCAGCAACCTCAAGATCGACAAGGTCACGGTCTGGGACACCGGCTCCTCGGAGAAAGGCTCCTCCACCGCGAACTTCCTCTCCAGCCTCATCAAGTCGCTGCCCCCGGTCCAGGACGTCGCCGCCATGGCCGGCGTCGAGCTCCCCGAGTACCTCGGCAAAGTCAAGGCGGACGAGCCGCCCGCAGCCGCTGAGGGCTAGCGGGCCCGGAAGCGAGAGGCGGGAACGCCGAAGGGGAGCTTTGTCGGGGCCAGGGGAAACGTGGTCGTGAACTTTGTCGAACAACAGGGCGCTTCTTCCCTCTTTCTTGCGCAAAACGCCCTCACGGGCCCGCGACGAACGGTGGCGATGGCCCACGGCATGGCGAACTCGCGCCGGGACGGCGGCCTCCAGCGCATCGGCTTTCCGTTCGCCCGTCGTGGGCCGTGTCGTCCCGCTTCTCACCTCTCGCTTCCTTCACATCCTCTGCCCGATTGCCCTCGGGGGGAGGATGTGTTAGAATTGCACGCCAATGCACTGGTCCTGGTCAATGGCAACAATTCTCGGCGGAGGGTCGCGGCGCTCATCCGGCGTCGCGCTTGGGCTCGCCTGCTTTGCGGCGTGGGTCTGCGCGGCGGCGACGAATGCGACGGCATCGCCGGCCGCAGGCGTTGAGGGGGCGGCCGAGAAAATTGCAAATGACAAATTGCAAATGACAAATGACGCAGGTGGCGTGGTCAAGGAAGACCGTACACCTGCACAGCGCAGCGGCACACGTACACGGGAGACGGAAAACGGGAACGAAGGCGTGGCGAAGGATGCGAACACGGACAGGAATGTCCGTGCCCCTGTTGCAGAGGGGGCGGCGTCGATCGAAGCCGTGCTGGCGACGCCGTTGCCAGCGGTCGTCCTGGCCGAGCATGCCTATCGGGATTCGCTCGATGATCTGGCTTGGTCGCAGGCGGCAAAAGCGCTTTTCGATGCAAGCTCCCCCGATCCGATTCGTCAACGAGCCTTCACCGTGTTGATGAAGGTCTGCGAGCGGCGTCTGGCACCTGACGCCTGGCTCGCGCTGCTCGCCTCGGGCCAGATCGACGACCAGGCGCTGCCTGCAGAAGATCCGGCGCTGGCGCCATTGAAACGCTACTGGCTTGCCCGCGCCCACGTGCTGGCAGGGCAGTTCGCCGCCGCCGCAGTGGTGCTCGACAATCTGGGCGCGGCACTCGCCCCGGACGATCCGCTGGCGGAATCTGCGCTGCGTCTGCAAGCCCATGCCCTGGGGCAGGCGGGACGCCCCGAAGAAGCGGAGCGCCTTCTGGCGACGCTGGCCGAACCCTCGGCCGATGTCCTCTTCGACCGCGGGCGGCTGTTGATCGAGGCCGGCCGCGCGGCGGACGCCGCCGCGCTGCTGGAACCGCTCGTCGGCGACACGAACCGCGTGCAAGAGGCGGCCGTGGCCGCCTTGTTGCAGGCGCGTGCGCTCGACGACACCGGCGGCGTTACAAACGCGCTGGCGGTGCTCGCGACGGCGCTGGCAGGTCCGGCAACGAACCCGGACCACATGGCGCTGGCGCTCGCGGCGAGCGCCATGATGCGCGCTCGCGAGACAGGCGATGCGCAAGCCGTCGAAATCGCCGAGAGAGCCGTGGCGACGGCCGCGTCGCCGGGAGTGCGTCTGGAATGCCAGATCGAGTTGGCTCGGACGCTTGCCCGCTGTGGTTTTGCGGAGCGCGCGGCCAACGAGGCGCGAGCGCTGATTGCCTTTGCGCCGACGTCGCCGTCGGTCGCCATCGCCGTCAAGGCGCTGGCGGATGTGCATGTGGAGGCGGGCCGCTTCGCCGAAGCGCTGGATCTCTACACGCTTTTCATTGCGTCCTTTGCCGACAATCCGCTGGAGGCCGCCGCTCGCCGCGGTCAGGGGCTGGCCTTCGCGGGGCTGAAGCGCTATGGCGAGGCGGCGAATGCGTTTCGTTCGGCGGCCGAGCAGTCGCCGGATCTTGAGGCGAAGCGGGCCAATCTCTTCAATCTCGCCGAGGCGAAGCGCGCGAGCGGGATGCCGCGCGAGGCGCTGGCGGTGATCGAGGACCTGCTGGAATTGGAGCGGAGCGAGAACGCCTCGCTCAATGTCTCCACGGGTCGTGGAGACATTGAGCCGGCGGCACGGCTGCTGGCGGCGGAATGCCTTGCGGAGCTTGACCCCGCGGCTGCCGCAGAGGCGTTCATCCGTGTGGCGGCCGATTATCCGGCGCGCGCCGAGGCAGGTCGAGCGTTCTTCCGCGCAGCCCAGATCTTGGCGAGATCGGCGGAGGCGATGGCGACGCCCGTGGGGCAGGCGCAGGTGCTCGGGCTCTACCGTCGAGCCTCGGAGTTTCCGGATCCCCAGCTACGGGCGCCATCGCTGCTTGGAATGGGGCTGCTGGCACTTCGCGCCGAGAAGCCCGACGAGGCGCTGGCGGCGTTTGAGATGGCGGCAACGGTCCAGAACGGCGGCGAAGCAAGCGAGCAAGCGCGCTTCATGAAAGCGGAGGCATTGCTGGCGCTCGGACGCGTGGAAGAAGCGGTCGCCGCGGCAACCGCGCTCATCGACGGCACGGAGAATGGTGAGTGGAGCCGCGAAGCGCTCTTCTGGCTGGGGCGGCGGCAGTTCAACGCCGGCGAGTATGCGAAGGCCGAAGCGTCGTTTTCCGACTACGCTCGGAAATGGCCGGCCTCCCCGAGAGTCGATTCGGCGCTGCTGCTGAAAGCGCAGGCGCAGTTCTACCTCGGGAAGCACAGCGAGGCGATCGAGACGGCCGCGGCGCTGACGAGCGCGCACCCCGAAAGCCGTTGCGTGCCGATCGCGCAGTTCACCCATGCCGAGGCGCTCTGCGAACTCCTGCAGTTCGATGCGGCGCTGCTGCTCTTCGACGACGTCGTCAAGACGGCGCGCGACGACGATCTGCGCCTCCGGGCGATGGGACGGCGCGGCGACTGCTTCTTCACGCTGGGCGAAGACAACGCCGTGCGCTATGCGGAAAGCGTGGCGGCCTACGAGGGCGTGTTGGCGCACCCGGCGCCGAAATCTTTTGAAACGATCCTGCAATGCCAGTACAAGACGGGGCGCAGCCTTGAAAAGGCGGGACGCATCGACGAGGCATTCCAGCGCTATTATCAGGATGTCATCCTGATGTTCGAACACGAAGGCGGCGAGGCCGGGCTGACGCCGGATTCGCCTTCGCGCATCTGGTATTCGCGCGGCGTTCTCGGCGCCGCGGAAATCCTGGAGCGGCGCGAAAACTGGAAGGCGGCCGCCGCGATGCTCGCGCGAATCGCCACGGGCAACTGGCCCGGGGCGGAAGAGGCGGCGCGGCGGCTGGAGCGGATCCGCCGCGAACGGCTGCCGGCGGAAACGGCGGCGGGCGCGGACGGCGTGATCGAATGGCGGAGAAAATGAAATGCATGACATGCTGACCCAAGGCGGACCGGTTCTCTGGTTCATCCTCTTCATCGGACTCGTGGCGCTGTTCGTCTTTCTTGAACGCGCGCTGCACCTCCATCGCGCGCGCATCGACGCGAAAGACTTCCTCGCCGGCATCTTCAACATCATCCGCCGCGGCAACATCACGGAGGCGATCGCCCTGTGCGAGGAAACACCGGGCCCAGTCGCCCGGCTCGTCTCCACGGCGATCCAGCGTCGCGAATTGTCCCGCGATCGGATGATCGACGAGCTCGACGAAGCCGGACGGGCGGAAATCTCACGTATGGAGCGGCGTCTTTCGCTGCTTGCGCTGGTGGCGCAAATCACGCCGCTCGCCGGTCTGCTCGGCGTCGTCCACAGCATCCTCAACGCCCTCATTGCAATGAACGCCAAGGCGCCATTCGTTTCGACGGCCGACATCACCAGCGGGCTCATCCCCGGCGCGATCACCACGGCGGCAGGGTTGCTCGTGGCGATTCCCTGCTTCATTGGCTTCCACGTGCTCGTCGTCAACATCGACCGCCTCGTTCTCGACATGCGCGCCGCCGCCTCCGAGATCGTTTTCTTCTTCGACTCCTTGCGTGGAGAGTGAGATGCGGATGTTAGAGAGCGGCGAGAAGAGAGAAGAGAGAAGTTCAGGCTGGGGACACCCCAGACCCCGGATTGACCAATGCCCTGACGGTCAAAATGTGAACGGAGAGTCGCAGGATCGTACACGTACACAGCAAAGCGGTACACGTTCCCGTACACGAGATACGGAAGACGTGAACGGGTACGCGAACGTGAACGGGGGGGGGATGGCCACAAAAAACACACAGAAAGACACAGAAAGGGGAGGTAACAACGGGGGCTGGGGTGTCCCCAGCGGAAACACCCCTCTCCTCTCTTCTCACTCCTCTCTCCATGGCTCCACGCATGGAGCCATGGACTGGTTTTCGCGGCTCCCTCGCGAGAGCCTTCGCACGCGCTACCAGCCCCGAAGCCGGATTTACACCCTGTTTTTCGCCGTCGTGCCCTGGATCAACGTCGCGCTGCTGGTCGTCGCCTATGTCTTCTTCATGCGAAGCGCCTCGCTGGTCCCCGGCCAGCCGGTGGAGCTGCCGACGGCGCCGTTCCACGACGGGACGCGCTCGTCGCTCGTGCTCGTGGCCAAGGCCATCCGCACCGCGCCCGTGCCGAGGGCGACGGCGCCCGAGGACGACGGCGCCGTGGTCGAACCCATTGGCCTCGTCGTCTTTTTCGACGACAGCGAATACGATTTATCGCAAGTCCATCGGATTTCAACGTTGCGCAATGCCGTCGCCGAGACGATGCAGCGGCGCGGCGAGACGGAGGTGCTGCTCTATCTCGACCGTGCCACCTTGCACGAAGACGCGATGCGCCTGGCCAATCTGCTGCGCGGCGCGGGCGCGACGCGCGTCTGCTGCGTGGCGAGGAGCCGTTGACGGCCATGTTCGCGATTTTTTCAAAAGCCGGGACGCGCCGTCGTCGTCGCCGCCGCCGCCCTTTCCGCTATCGGCCGATGCATGCGTTTCACCTTGATTTGGTCATGGTGTTGTTGCTGACCGTGGCAGGATGGGCGCTCTGGCCCAAGCTCCGCTCGACCACAATCAGCCGTAGCCGCGCGCAACCGATGACAGTTGAAATCTGCAACGCCACACGCCAGACGACCGATGCGCTTCTCCATGCACCGACGCTTTTCGCGTTTCGTTCGTCTGTTGGCTTTTCAGGCGACGGCCCGCTGCCTGGCGACGCCGCCGCCGAGGCGCCCTCGCTCCGGCCGCCGGCGGATCCGGCGTTTGCGGTCACGGATTTCCTGCCTCCGTCCGCACCGCCGAGCCATTGGCCCGGCGACGCCACCGTGTTGCGCGCACGCCCCCCGGCGGCTCCGCCGCTCGGACTTGGGGCGCCACCGGCTCCTCCGTCGCCGCGGCGTCCTGCGGTGCGTTGCATGGCATCGGAACCGGACGTCATCGTGCCCGACGTTTCAGACCTCGAGCTTCGTACGATGGCAGGCCGTTCGATCTGGGCGCACGTGACCTTCGGCGCCGACGGCGCCGCGACGGCCGCCGTGCTGAGCCGCCATGCGCTCCCCCCCACCGAGGCGCTCCGCCTCGAACGCCGCGCCATGGCCGCGCGCGCCTCCAGCGCACCTTCCTGCCAGCTTGTGTTTCAGGTGGCGGAGTAGCGGCTGGCGGTTCGTGCTGAAAGGCTGCTGGTTGAGCGACGGCAAGTTCCTGTCATCCTGCCGCCTTTAACGAACGCCCAGTGTGCTGAATTGTAAATAGAGCCTGTCCCAATTCCGCACATTGTTGCGCGGCAAGGAGTTGAAACGAAAGAAAATCCGTCATGGAAGGCGTTTGTCCTTCCATGACGGAAAGAAGTGTTCTATAATTCGGGTAAACAACAGAT
>JBMNOD010000032.1:0-37327 GCA_050942875.1 Kiritimatiellia bacterium | reverse complement strand
ACGGCACGACGCTTTACGCGGCACCGTTTTCACAATCTTCAAGTGAAATGTATGCCTGCCAGATAAACGCCTACGACGGCGCGACCTCGCGCCTGATTCGCTCGGAAACTTCAGGGCAGCCCGCCACAACCTACCTCTACGACGAACGCGGCGAGATGGCGGCGACCGTCCAGGGCGGCGTCGAGACCGCGTCGGAAACCCGCTACGAGAACATCGGCGGGGCATGGTGGCGGGTGGACGTCCGCAGCACGTCGCGCGAGGGCGTCACCAACGCCGTCGCGACGACCCGCCGGCAGTTGACGGGGCTTTCCAACGCCCTGCGGAGCCGCACGGTGAGCATCGACCCGAACGGTTCGACAACAACGGAAACAAGTTCCTTCAACCCGCAGACTTGCGAACTGACGACGGTTCGCGCCACCGATGCGGCGACGCCGCTTGTCGCCGTCTCGAAGTTCGGGCGTCCGATTGTACGCGAATCGTTGCGCGAAGTTGCTTACAACTACTTTGACCCGCTCGGGCGTGTTGAATACTCGGAGGTGTGCGACCCTGAAACAGGCGATGCGCTCCATTCCCGCTGGTCGGAGTTTGACGAGTCAGACAACGAAACCGACTACGGCGTTTATTACGACGACGATCTGCATGTCACAGGTTCGAGAACCTTCGACGCCTTCAACCGCGAAACGTCCCACACCGACACGTTCGGCAACACCGTGACAACGACCTACGACGCTCTCGGGCGTCCGGTCGGCGCCTCCGGCGCGACCTATCCCGTCCGAAACGAGTACGACACCGCCAACCGCACGACCGCCTTGTCCACCACCCGCGACGGCACAACATGGGATGTGACTTCGTGGGGTTACGACCCTGCCACAAGCCTTGTCACCAACAAGGTCTATGCTGATGGTTCCGCCGTCTCCTACGCCTACACCCCCGACGCCTACGCCTATGAGCAGAAGGGTGTTGAAGATCACATCAAACAACGGAGACGAACAGGAAGCCAACCGGACTTTCGCCATTCGAGAAAGTCCGGCTAGCCGCCAGCGGCTGACACCTGTGCGCCTTAAGGCGCACTTACAACCGGCCGCGTGGAGACAAGGACGTTGTTCTTCCACGTGCCGTGGTAACGGCTGCCGTCGGATTTGATGTAAAAACCTTCGCCGCTGACCAGGACGCCGTTTTTCCATGTGCCGGAGACGCGGCCTCCGTTGGCAAAGACGAAAATGCCGTTTCCGTGAGGGACGTCATTGCGCCAGGTGCCGGCAAGGCTGTCGCCGTTGGAATAGGAGAATGTTCCAACGCCATGCTTCTTGCCCGTTTTCCATTCGCCTTCATAGCGTTCGCGATATTGGTTGCAGAGCACGCCGAAGCCATGGAATTTACCACGATGCATTTCGCCTTGATAGACCGAGCCGTTTGACAGCTTGATCGTATTGGGGTCTTCCATGAAACGGCGGTATTGCTCGGCGATTGCCAGGCGTTCTTCGGCCGGTTTGTCGGCCATCGGCGTCTCAGCCGTGGCGGCAGTCGCAAGCATTCGCGTGTTGTTTTCTGCAGCAGTCGTTTTGGGGGATTCTGCAAGCGTCCGCGTGCCGGGCTGTTGAGTAGGAGCGATGGTGGCCGGGGCAGGGGAGGGGGAGGGGGGCGTCGGCGGCGTTGCTACTGCCGCCGCCGGGGCGAAAAGGGCTGCGACCTCCGCCTTGCGAGCCAACTGCGCCGGTGTGTTGCCTTTGCGGTTCTTCCGCGTGGGGTCGGCGCCAAGAGACAGGAGCGTTTCGACACCTTTGATCTTTCCGGCGGCGGCGGCAAGATGCAATGGCGTGTTGCCGCCTGTGTCCGGTGCGTTTAGATCCGCACCTGCAGCAAGAAGACGCTTCGCCAGTTCCGGCTTCGGACCCAGCGCCGCGAAGTGCAGCGCCGTAAAGCCTTTTTTCGTCTTGATTGAAACATCCGCCTTGGCGTTGAGCAGGAAGCGCAACGAATCTTCGGAGCCTTTGTCGGCAGCCCAGTGCAACGGTGTCGTTTCGTTGGAGAGGGTTCGAGCATTGGGGTCGGCACCCGCGTCAAGAAGACGGAAGACGATTTCAGGATCGTCGATCTGAGCGGCATAATGGAGCGGGGTGATGCCACCGGGGAGCGTGGCGGCAAGCACGGCCGACTTGTCTTTGTCAATCATCTGGATGATGACGTCCATGTCGCGAAGGTTGATGGCCGCGAAGATGTCGCCGGGGACAACATTGTCGGCCGACGCGATGGCGCAACATGTCAGCAGGAGGGTTGCGGTTTTTGCAATTGCATTCTTCATGTTCGTGGGTTTCTTTCTGTGTCTGCAGCTCATGTGCGCGGACTTGCGGGAACGAGGATTTTGAGCTGGCCCTTGGTGACGTTGACGTTGAGAATTTTTGGAGCGTCATGGAGTTCGCCGTCAAGTTGGATCGGCTGTGCTTCGGTGCGTTCAATCCGGAGCGACTTGAATTGCCGAAAGGTGACGTAGGGGAGGTTGGCCAAGCCGCGGTTGAAGACATCGGCGAGATTGGCAAGCAGGATCGGGGCGTCCTGCTTTCGTGCAACGACCAGCTCAAGGCATCCATCACAGGCGCTGGCCTCTCGATCAATCAGGGCGCCGCCACCCCAGCCGCTGAGATTGCCAATGGTCAGCAGGATCGGGCGATCAAAATTAAGCGTCTCGGCTTCATCGATGACGATGCGAACGGGCTTGGGCGTATAATCGAAGAACGAATAGACGCCGGCGAGCACGTACGTGCCGACGCCGCGGATCGGCGCCTGGTTGTAGGCTTTGACGAGAGCGGCGTCCCAGGCGGCGCTGGCGCTGACGAGAAAGGGGCGGTTGTTGACGTAGCCAACGTCCATTTCCCGCATCGCCCCGTGTGAAAGTTCTGCAACGGCCTCGGTGCTGTTCAAGGACTGGGCGAAGTGGCGCGCAAAACCATTTCCGCTGCCGATCGGCACCACGCCCATGCAGACATCGGTTCCGATCAGCCGGGTGCCGATGCTGCTGACTGTGCCATCGCCGCCGCAGACAATGATGCACTCGGCACCGTCGTCAATGGCGGCGTCCAGCATCCGAAAGGACTCCTCGGGGGTGGCGGGGAAGTACCAGGCAAGGTCGTCCGCCGCCTGCTTCCAATGGACTGAAAAAGCCTCCTGCACGCGGCGGAAGGCCATGCCGGCGCCGGCCTTCTTGTTGAAGAAGACTCTGACCTTTCGGAATTTCATCGGGCTTCTTCCGCCAACAGGCCGGCTGCCGTGACTTGCTCCACAATCCAAGGATACAGCTTGGCAATGCCGTCCCGCAACGCATGCCGCGGCGTCCAGCCGATGCTGTTGATTCTCTCGGTGCTGAAGTTGCGCGAGGCAACGCCGACGGGCCCGTCAATGCCATGGATGAGGATGGGCTTCCCGGCGACCGATGCAATCGTATCGAGAAGTTCCCGAACGGTGACATACTCCTGCGTGCCGATGTTGGCCGGCTCGCTGATGTCGGAGTGCATGAGCCTGTAGATGCCGTCCACGAGATCGTCGATGTAAATGAAGTTTCGAATGGCCGTGCCATCGCCCCAGATGTCGACTGTGCCACCCGGTTTGGCAAGTGCGACTTTTCGACACAGCGCGGCGGGGGCCTTTTCGCGACCGCCGCGCCACGTGCCTTCAGGGCCGTAGCAGTTTTGGAAGCGCGCAATGCGCACGACCATGCCGGTCTTCCGTTCGTAGGCCTTGGCGAGCCGTTCGGCGTAGAGTTTTTCCCAGCCGTATTCGTTGTCGGGAAGCGCGGGATAGGCGTCGTCTTCGGTGAGCTGAGGCTCGTCGGGCATCATGTCGCGATAGACGCAGACGGACGACGAGAAGAAATAGCGCGGAACGCCGACGGAAGCGGCGTTGTGCGCCATGTTGATGTTGATCAGCGCGCTGTTGCGCATGATTTCACATTCAGCGGCGTGGATGAAGCCCATGCCGCCCATGTCGGCGGCGAGTTGATAGACTTCGTTGGGAGCCGAGCCGTCCGACAATCGCAGGGCGGTTTTGCAGTTCGCTTCGTCCCGAAGGTCGAGCGAAAGAAATTCGTCCGCTGTGCTCGGCGAAAAAGCGGGCGGATGGAGATCGACGCCACGAACCCACAGACCCTTTGATTTAAGGTACGTAACCAAGTGAGAGCCGATGAAGCCGCCGGCGCCGCAGACGAGTGCTGTTTTCATATGTCATATTTTTAGCAAATTCCGCGCAAGAAATCAATCCTGCTGTTCTGCGCTCTTTTTCTTAACATAATATATATTATGCGACGTTTATGGCAGCCCCTCCCTCTTTGGGTTCGGTCATGTCATCAGAATCGTCAGACCGTCCCCTATCGTAATCGCACAGCAAATCATCCTGCTAAAAAAATCCAGGAGCACCATCCGATGCCAACCACCATCATCAGCAAGCCCATGGCAAGCCCAAGGTCTTCAAATTCGGAAAGCCGTTTTGAATAGGGGGTGCAACATCCTGAAAACAACGCCACGCCAAAACCGATAAAGGCCACGCCCATGAGAACGGCTTGAAATCCAAGAACCTTGACGAAAACAAGCGTTCGGCAGGTCTTCCCTATGGCATAAGAACTTTGAGACAGAATCGAATGCAGACCGTACACCACGAGCGACAATGAACAACACACGCCCAGAAACCACTTCTTGAACCAAAATTCGGCTCGTGTCGGCGGCAGAATGCTGTAGCGCCGGCTGGGGTTGAGTCTAGGCATCGTGGAGGTTGTTCCTTTTCATTCGTTGCCATTCATTCCACCATAATTGCAGTGACTGGGCGAGTCCGGAGCCTCGCGATCCGAGAGTGGGCACCCTGCCACGCCTTTTCAAGGGTCTGTCCCCTACCACTCTCGCCCACCGCAAGATTTCGCTTGCACGCCCTCTCGTCGCTGTGATATTTCTTTAGAAGCAATGGCGAAAACAAAAGGCCCTGGCTCACGAAACTGGCTTGTCTAAAACATCTCAAATGACTGAACGCGAGGCATATATAGCACTTAACATGGTGCAGGACATCGGCGCTGTGACCGTCGAAAACGGCATCGCGGCGCTGGGATCCGCCGTTGCGTTCTTTTCTGCCGGCAGCGCACGTCTCGCGTCCGTCAAGGGAATCGGGCGCAACCGAGCCGATCATTTCGCCCAGGCTTTCGCCAGTGTGGACTGGCAGGACGAGATGGCGCGCGCCGCCGAAAGCAGCGTTTCGTTTCTCACGCCGGTGGATGCCGCCTACCCTCCCCTGCTCCGACGCATTTACAACCCGCCGTTGGCGCTCTACATCGTCGGCGATCCCGCCGCGCTCTCATGCGCCTGTCTCGCCATGATCGGCACCCGGGCGCCCACCGCCTACGGTCGCGCCATGGCCAAGTCGTTCGCCTTTCAGCTTGCTCAAGCAGGCATTGTCATCGTTTCCGGCCTCGCACGCGGCATCGATGCCGAATGCCACGCCGCCGCCCTTCTCGCCGGCGGTCGCACCGTGGCCGTCATCGGCAGCGCCCTTGACCGCCTTTACCCGCCTGAAAACCGGAATCTCGCGCGCCGCATCGCCAAGTCGGGGGGTGCCGTCATCACCGAATACCCCTTTGGGCGCCAGGCGGATCGTCAGACTTTCCCGATGCGAAACCGCATCATTTCCGGTCTGTCCTCCGCCGTCCTCGCCGTCGAGGCCGGCGCCACGAGCGGCACGCTGATCACGTGCGACCACGCCCTTGAACAAGGGCGTTCCGTCCTCGCCATTCCCGGCCGCATCGACAATCCCGCTGCAAAAGGCTGCCATAAAATCATCAAGGATGGCGCCCGCCTTGTGGAAACACCCGAGGAAGTGCTCGACGAGCTCCAGTCACTCCCCGACTCCATGGCTCCCCGCGTCACCGCCGGCGTCCAGCCAGAAACGGCGCCCTCCCCTGCCCCGAAGCCTGATCTCGACGAGACTGAAGTCAAGATTCTCGCCGCGCTCGGCACTGAAGAAATGACGCCGGACGAACTGCTCGCCGCCAGCGGACTCGCTCCGCACGTGCTGGGCTCCCGCCTGATCAGCCTTGAAATCAAGTCCCAGATCGAACGTGTCGGCGCCCAGGCCGTCCGGCGAAGGCGGATTTAACACATTGTAAAGTCAACGTATTTTAAAGGAAAGTCAACAGCATGAAAAAACTTGTCATCGTCGAATCGCCTGCAAAAGCGAAGACCATTGGCAAAATCGTCGGCCCCGAATACATTGTCAAAGCCTCGGTTGGACATGTCCGCGATCTCCCTCGGCATTCACTCGGCATCCGGATATCGCCTGACGACAGCCAATTCGAACCGATTTACACCGTGACCGACGACAAGAAGGCGATCGTGTCCGACCTTGTTCGCAAGGCGAAGGAATGCGATGAGATCTATCTTGCCTCCGACCCGGATCGCGAAGGCGAGGCCATAGCATGGCATCTGAAGCAGATCATCAAGGACGAGCTGAAGTCCGCCGACAAGAAGAAGTTCTACCGCGTCCAGTACAACGAAATCACGCCCACCGCCGTCCGGCGGGCTTTTGACAATCCGCGCAAAATCAACATGCCGCTCGTCGATGCCCAGCAGGCGCGCCGCGTCCTCGACCGCCTCGTCGGCTACAAGGTCAGCCCGTCTCTCTGGCAGCAGGTCGGCAAGGGGCTCAGCGCCGGGCGCGTCCAGTCCGTGGGGTTGCGCCTCGTCTGCGAACGCGAAGCCGAGATTCGCGCCTTCACGCCGACGCCGTACTGGCTCTTCGGCGCGAAGGTGGGCAAGCGCATCGACCCGAAGACGGCCTTCACCGTCAAGCTCCGCCAGATTCGCGGCGAGAAGGCGGACGTCAAGGACGAAGCCCTCGCCAAGCAGGTCCACGAGGCGCTGGCATGCAGCGCGTTCAGCGTGGACGACGTCACCGAGCAGGAACGCAGCCGCCGTCCCTACGCGCCGTTCATCACGAGCACGCTCCAGCAAGCCGCCTCCAACGCATTGGGCTTTTCGCCGAACGTCACGATGAACCTGGCCCAGAAGCTTTACGAAGGCATTGAACTCAAAGGCGGCGACACGGTCGGTCTCATCACCTACATGCGCACGGACTCATTCTCAATCGCCCAGGACGCGCAGACGGCGGCACGAACCTACATTCAGAAGAACTACGGCGCCGACTTCGTCAGCCCCAAGCCACGCATCTACAAAAACAAGGGCACGGCGCAGGGTGCCCACGAGGCCATTCGCCCCACCGACCCCGCCCGTACGCCGGGAAGCCTTGCCGGCGTTCTCAAGCCCAATGAGATGAAGCTCTACCGGCTGATCTGGGAGCGGTTCATCGCCAGCCAGATGGCCGACGCTCGCTTCAAGATCACGACGGCCAAGGTGACCGCCAAGCCCAGCAACGGCTTTGGCGAGCTCGGGCTGTCGGCATCGGCATCGGAAACGATTTTCCTCGGCTTCCTCAAGGTGGTCGGCGAAACGGACGCCACCAGCATCGGCGACGGCGAGAAGGACGACGACGACGACCGCCTCGACGCCCTGCCGCCGCTGACGGCCGACGAGCCGCTCGACCTGCTCGCCGTCGACGAGGAGCGCAAGGAGACGAAGCCGCCCGCCCGCTACAACGAAGCCTCGCTCGTGAGGGCTCTCGAGGCCAACGGCGTCGGCCGCCCCTCCACCTACGCCTCCATCCTCGCCACGCTCATGGCGCGAAACTACATCGTCAAGGAGCGCCGCTCGCTCCAGCCCACGGAGCTGGGCGAAAAGGTCAACGCCTTCCTCGTCGCCAACTACGACGACCTGTTCAACGTCGGCTTCACCGCCGCCATGGAAACGCAGCTCGACGAGGTCGAGGACCCCGACAAAAAGCTCGATTGGCAAGGCATGCTCGGCAACTTCTACAAGAAGCTGAAAGACTGGCTGACCGCCGCCAAGGCCCCGGCGGCCGAGCCCGACATCGTCGAGGCGGTCCTCAAGAAGTTTGAAGAGGTCAAAGACTGGCACCCGCCCGTCAAACGCGGCAGGCGCACGTTCAGCGACCAGCAGTTTGTCGAGGAGATCAAGGCCAAGTTCTTCGGCGAAGCTCCGACGCAGAAGCCTGCTCGCAAGGGCAAAGGCAAGAGCGCCAAGGCGGCTGAAGCGAGTGAAGATCCAGCGGAGGCGATCGACGACACGGCAAGCCTCGATGCCGAGGCGGACAGCGCCCCGATGCCCACCGGCGAGATTTCCCAGAACCAGCTTCGCGCGTTGCTCAACATCCTCGCCCGCTACCGATCGAGCCTCACGGATTTCGAGGGTTTTCTCAAGTCCATCGGACGCGAGGACATCCTTGAAGACGAGAGGCTTCAACCGCCGCGAGCCTCGACGCTTGAAATCTTCGAGATTCTCGACAAGGCCGGCATCGACGAAAACGCTTCGGACTTCTACCAGTCCCTTCGCGACCAAGTTCGGCGCGGCAAGCGCCTCTCGCCCAAGCAACGTCACTACCTCGACCGCATGTTCCTCGGTGCTCGCAAGCAAATCCCGAACTTCTCCCGCGAACTCTGCGAACGGCTTGAGATCGTCTACACCGACGTTCCTGCGGTGGACACCGACAAGATCGAGTCCATTCTGACCGGCCTTGGCCAGGTCAACACGTGGAAGGCCCCCGTGCGCAAAGGCCGTCAAGTCTATGACGACGCCGAGTTCTTCAGGTCGGTTGCCGCCCAGTACCATGCGAAGAAGAGCCTTTCCGATCCGCAGGTCGACGTTCTTGAACGCCTGTTCATCCGGTATCGCGAACAAATTCCAGACGCCGACGAGACGATCGCCCGTCACGACATCAAGCTGCCGCCCCTTAAAACCCGCAGAGCCAGAGCCAAATCAGGAGACGCAAAATGAAACGCCGTCCCAAATTCCAGACCGCTTGGATGATCCTCATCCTGGGCGGACTCGCCTCGATCGCCGCCATTGACTGCTGCAAAGCGCTCAGCGGTTCTCTGGCGCAAAACGGTGCCGCAGCCGACTACTACGGCGGGGAGACCGCAGCCGACACCGACGCATCCCTTCAAACCGCCTCGACGGTCGCGCGGCTTCTTGTGAACGACCTGCCGGAAATCCACCTTCTTCACCAGCCCTTCGATGCCGCCATGTCGGCCGTCGCCTGGACGAACTACCTCAATTCCCTCGACTACGAGCGGATGTTCTTCCTCCAATCCGACATCGACGAATTCGAGCACGCCAAGACGTTGCTCCCGCAGTGGATGCGCGCTGGCGAGGTGTCGTTCGCCAAGGACGTGTTCGAGCGCTTCCGGGAGCGGGTTCGCGATCGCGCGGCCTTCGTCCAGGCCAACGCGACCAATGCCTTCGACTACGCCGGCGATGGCACCTTCGCCCTCAACCGCAAGGATCTTCCCTGGCCGGCGGATGCCGAGGAAATGGACGCGCTCTGGCTCGACCGCATTCTCAATTCGCTCATCGCCCACCAGGTCTCCGCTCGCATCGCCAGCGACAAGAACATTGCCAGGGCCGCGAAACTGCGCATCGACATCGCCCGCTGCCTTCACGATCCCGACGCCTCGGCGGACGACGTGGCAGAGTCCGCGCTTGCCGCCGAACTCCAACGCCTTGACGATGCGCTGGCCGCCCTCCCCTCGACACCCACCAACGTCGCGCAGCGCATTGCGTTTCGGGAGGCGCTGTGCCCGTCGCCCCAACAGGCAACCAACGACGTCGTTGAAGCCGACGCACCTGTCGACGCAACCGGATCTTCCCGAGAGGAAAACGACGACGGCAACATGGAAGATGAAGAAGAAGTGGTTCCGACGGCGCCGACGACCCGCCTCGACAATCTCATCGCCAGCTTCTTTTCGGCCCGCCGGGGCATCAAGACCGCCGAGGAAGCTCGCGCCGACGCCATCGAAAAGACGGTCAAGAACTGCACCCAATACGAGTCCATCCTCATGGACAGCGACCAGGAATACTATCTGAGCCGTTTCTTCAATGCGGTGACCACCTCATACGACCCCCACTCCGCCTATCTCTCGCCCGTTGCGCAAGAGGACTTCGGCATCGACATGCAGCTCTCGCTGCAAGGCATCGGCGCCACGCTCCAGACCGACGACGGCACGGCCAAGATCGTCGAGATCATCCCCGGCAGCCCCGCCGAGCGCGACACGTCGGAGACCCGCCTCGTCCCCGGCGACAAGATCATCGCCGTCGCGCAGGGCGACGAGGAATTCGTCGACATCCGCCACTGGCCGCTTTACAAGGCCGTGCGCCTGATCCGCGGCCCGAAGGGCAGCACCGTGCGCCTCCAGGTCATTCCCGCGAACGACGCCAATGCGATCAAGACCGTCGTGCTCGTGCGCGACGAAATCAAGCTTGAGGAGCAGGCCGCCACCTCGCGCATCGAAACCGTCACGGGACCCGATGGCGAAACGCGCAAACTGGGCTACATCAAGCTGCCGACGTTCTATTCGAGCATGAAGCTCGGCGCCGATCCCGACGCCACGCAGCGCAGCGCCACGCTCGACGTCGCCCGCCTCGTCTCCGAACTGAACGCCGAGAACGTCGAAGGCCTCGTCTTCGACCTGCGCGGCAACGGCGGCGGCTCCCTGCCCGAGTCCATCTATCTTGCCGGCCTCTTTTTCAGATCCGGCCCCGTCGTCCAGGTTCGCGAAACGCGCCGCACGATCACCCTCAACGACAACGATCCCGCCATTGCCTTCACCAAGCCGATGGTGGTGCTGATCGACCGCATCAGCGCCTCCGCCTCGGAGATCGTCGCCGGCGCGCTCCAGGACTACGGCCGCGCCGTCATCGTCGGCGATTCGCATTCGCACGGCAAAGGCACCGTCCAGACGCTCGTGCCCATGCGCGGCGGCGGCAACAACGGCTCCATCAAGGCCACCACCGCCTCCTTCTACCGTGTCACGGGCAGCTCCACTCAAATGCGCGGCGTCTCCTCCGACATCCGCCTGCCTTCCGTATTCGAATACTACAGCGAACTCGGCGAGGACAAACTGCCCAACGCCATGCCCTGGACGCGCACCGGTCCGGCCCGCTACCGCCGGACGGACACGCTTGACGAGACGATCCCCCTGCTCGCCAAGCGCTCGGCGGAGCGTCTCGCGACGAACGAACGCTGGCAGAAGCACATCCAGCTCCTCGAACGCTTCGGCGCCTTCAGCACCAACCGCGTCGTCTCCCTCAACTTCGAGAAGCGGCTCCAGCGCGCACAGGAGGACGAAGCGCTCAGCCGCGAACTCTCGCTCGAAACGCCCGTCGATGAATCCGGCTCGCTCGATCCCGTCGGCGGCGACCGCGAAGAGGATCGCCCGAAGACGAAGGCCGAACGCGAACGCAAGGCGCGGCAGTCGGACGTGGTTCTCGATGAAAGCCTCAACATCCTCGTCGATCTCATCGACCTCCACGGCCCGCCGCGCAACCTGCACGCGCAGGAATCGCCTTACGACTTCCTCAACTTCTTCTTCCAGTAGCCGGCCGCCGCCGCGCCCAAGACCCCGTTGTTTAGTGAGGAGTGAGGAGTTCAGGCTGGGGGCACCCCAGACCCCGTTTTTAGACAGGATTACAGGATTTACAGGATTGGACTACCCAGAGAATCTTGTCTAAGCCGCTTCGCGGCAGGGGCTAGTCGCTAGGGGCTAGTGTCGTCACGGCTCCATTCTCCAAGAATCTTGTCAATCTTGTAATCTTGTCCAAGACTGCGCCACCGACGCCGCGCCACCTCCCTTTCGTGTATTTCGTGTATTTCGTAGTAAAAACCACTCGGCGAAGCCGCCACGGCCAAATCACAAATCACAAATCTAAAATCCCCTTTTCAATGCTTCCTTGCTTTCCAAAACGCCTTTCCCTATAATCCGCCAACAAATCCCCCTCCCCCATTGGTTGGAGCAACCTGCTTTCAGATTCCCCCAGGAGACGCCGCCATGCAGCCGGAACCGTCGTTCATCCAGCACCTCGCGGGCGATCCGCTTGTCGATGCCTTCGTCCGCCATTTGGCGACGGAGCGCAACGACTCGCCGAATACGCGCCTGGGCTACCAACGCGACCTCGGCCAGTTCGCCCGCTTCGTCTTCGGGCCCGATTCCCGCCCGCCCTTCGACTGGATTGGCGTCAACCGCAATGCGGCGCGCGCCTTCTTCGTCGCGCTCGCCCGCGCCGAAGCCGAGCCCGCAACGGTTCGCCGCAAGCTCTCCGCGCTGCGCGCCTTCTACCGCTTCCTGATTCGCGAAGGCCATCTGCGCGAGAACCCCTTTGCCGGGCTGCGCGGCCCCAAGCTGCGTCGCGAACTGCCCGACGTGCTCTCGCTGCGCGACGTGGAGACGCTTCTTGAAAAGACGACGCCGCCCGCTGATTTTGAAGACGGTCCGGCCGATGCCAAGCGCCTGCTTGAGCGTTATCTGGCGTTGCGCGATTCTGCCGTGCTCGAGCTTCTGTACAGCACGGGCGCCCGTGTCGGCGAAGCGGCGCAGCTTCGCATCGGCGACGTCGATTTCGCCCAGGCGTTCGTCACTGTTCTTGGCAAGGGACGCAAACAGCGCCTCTGCCCACTCGGCCGCCCCGCCCTCGCCGCCCTGGACCGCATGCTCGACGGCGCGGCGCGCGTCTGGGGCGGCGCCAGTCGCGCGCCTGAAGAACCCTTGTTCCGCAACTGGCAAGGCGGACGCCTCACTCCGCGCTCAATACAGCGCCTCATGACGAAATGCCTTGCGAATGCAGGCATTCCCGGCGACCATTCGCCACATGCCTTGCGTCATTCATTCGCCACGCACCTGCTCGACGCCGGCGCGGAGCTCCGCGTCGTGCAGGAACTTCTCGGCCATGTGAGCCTCTCGACCACGCAAATCTACACCCACATCTCCGTCGATCATCTCCGCCGCGCCTATCACGGCGCCCACCCCCGCGCTTGATTCGTGTCCCTGCGGCATGGTTCGGCCGCCGGGAAGCTCCAGACGACCGAACCATGACGGCTACTTCGCCGTGGCGGCGGTAAGCGCGAGAAGAACGGGGGCGCCGCGCGACGGATCGACGGGGATCATGTCCACCGAGACGATCTCGACGTCCGGACGCGGGTTGTTCCACTGCTTGGCGTAGGCCGCCGCATGCTCGCCGCCGCCGTCGTACGGAGCCGTCCAGCCAAGCTGCGCGCCGGGAATCGCCGCAGGCGTCTTCTGCACGTAGTGCTCGATGTCCAGCTCCGCGCGGATCGGAATCTCGACCTTCTGCCCGTCGGCGTAGTTCACGACGTAGTTGAACAGGACGAAGCTCTTGCGCTCCGCCCGTTCGTGCGCGGACATCCGTTTCGCCAACGTCGCGGTGTGGAGGAAGAAGAGCGCATCGGCCTTCCGGTTCACCGGAATGCCGGCGATCCGCTCGGGGAGATCGCCGGGGGCGCCGTCGCCGCGAAGCATGAGCACCTGGGGCGTGGGCGACGTCGGCATCTCGTACACGTCGAATTCCACGCCGGCGTATTTGCCGCGCCCGGCGGGGAGCGCCGCAAACGTGCGCGCGCGGTCGCCGAACCAGCCCTTCTCGTCCTTGAACGTCGTCGCCTTCGTGTGGATGTCCACCGGCGCGAACGCAAGCGGCGTGCCCACGATCACCGAGCCGCCTTCGTCGAAAGGCGCCTTGAGGTTGCGCAGCACCGTGGCGAGGATCGTCCGTTTCTTCGTCTTGTTGAGCGGCACGGCCTCGTGCTCCTGGAACTTGAGGTTGCAGAGCACCACGCCGCCGGGGCCCTTGACGTAGCGCACGAGCCCGCCGATGTTGAGCATCGGACGAACCGTGTCGCGGAACGCCGCATCGCGGGCGACGCGGATCCAGATGTTGTCGATGCCGTGGTTGCGGGCCTTGTCCGGCGAGATGTCCCACGCGCACGGCTCCAGCGAAACCTCGCGGGCGCGCCGCGGCGGGTCGATCGGCAGAACGCAGGCCGCGCCGTCGGGCGTGATGGGAAACTCGATCGGCTCGCCGCCGTCGAAGCGCACCGCGAGCCGGGTCGTGGGGTTGTAGTTCACCGACGAATCGTAGACGATCTCCACGACCGTCTCCTCTCGCGGCAGCTTGACGACGATCGGCGCACGCTGCCCGGGTTCGGGCAACGGGTAGTCGATGATCAGCGGCCACCCGTCCGCCCCGATGAAGCCGTTGATGATCTGCCCGTAGGAATGGAAGTCGCTCGTGGCGAAGGGGGCGATGTCGTCCAGGTCGACGATGTGCGTGAAGGCGTCGTCAACCGTGTACTCGTCGGCGCGGAAACCGAAGATGCGCTTGCCGGAAAACATCACGACATCGACATTGGAGAGCCCGGCGGTGAGCGGATCGCGAACGGCGGGAAGCACCACGCGCTCGCGGCGGAAGGGGCGGATCAGATGCTCCGCGCCCACGATCCGGTTGTAGTCGGCGAGGCCTTCGGGGGCGAGGCCGTGGAAGAGGATCGTGCCGCCGCGCGCCCAAAACGCCTGGACTTGGGGCATGGCGTTGGCGAGCGCCGCGAGATGCGTCGGCGTCGCGGAGACGACGGCGATTTTAATGCCGGGATCCGAAATCGCCGCGAGCGGATCCGCGGCGCGCGAATGGCGCAGGCCGATGCCGTCGAGCGCCTGCGCCAGATCGTCGTCCGCCAAGACGGCGGCGACGGCGGCGAACTCCTGCTTGTGCGTGAGACCGGTGGCGAGCAGGTTCAGCAGGATCTGCTGCGCCGTGGCGTTGCTCTCGAGCCGCCCGCCGATCGCGAGCTGGCAGAGCAGGAGCACGCCCTTGCCGACAGGCACCTCGACGAGCGCCGTGTTGCCAAGGCGCGGGCCGACCTGCAGGAGGCTCCGACCGCCCTTCTCGGGCTTGACGTAGGCATTGCGGTACATCGGCCCATCGGCGCCGCCCCACGTGAAGAAATCCTTGTTCGCAAGCCCGGCGAAGACCGGGTGAGCGCCGTCTTCGATGAACCCCGTGTTGCCGCTGGCGGCCCAGGGCGCCGTGCTTGTCGAGACCGTCTCCATCTCCGCGGGCAGCGCCTGGTACTTGAGCGGATGCGTCTGGTCAAGCACGACGACGGCGCGACCGGCGGCGGCATGGGCCGCAAGCGCGGAGGACGTGCTGTCGGCCGGCGTCAGCGCGTCCGGCCCGACGAGCAGCACCTTGGCGGCGGGAAGGTTCGCGAGCGAAGCGACGCGGACGAAAGGCACGCTCATTTTCGAAAGCGTCGGTGCAACGGCATTGTGCGGATCGAACACGGCGATGGAGCCGGCGGGAGCAGGCGTGCGCAGCGACGGCGGAGGCAGAATCGACACCGCCTTCTCCGCGCGGAAGACCTGGCGATCCGCGGCGGCAAGCTCAAGCGTCAGCACGCCTTCCGCACGGGCGGCGACGGCGGGCAGCGCGATCGTCTCGTCGAACTTCTCGGAGGCGCCGGGCGCGACATGATGGACGCTGCGCTTCGTGTAGGCGTCCTTTCCGCCGACGGAAAGCGTGCGGGTGAACGTCAGGGGCTCGGCGTGGCGCGTGTCGTTGAAGACGCCGAAGGTGCGCGTGATTTGCTGGCCGGAGCCAAAGGTCCAGTCCCACTGGCGGCAGAAGACGGCGCGCGGGGCGTAGGCGTCCCATTGGCGGGGGCCGCCGTCGGCGCCGATCCAGAACGTCCAGGCGGCATAGTGCCCGCCCCAGCGATAGCCTTCGTTGAGCATCCGCGTGCAGAGGCCGACCGCGTCGCGCGCGGCGGCCTGGCCTTGGAAGGAGGCTTCGCCGCCCCACGGGGCGAATTCGGCGGGCTGGATGCCGGCCGCGTAGAAATCCTCGCCAAGATAGCGCGGGCGTTGCGCGTCCCACGTCCAGCGGCCGCGTCCGCCGCCTTCGGGGAACGCCTCGTAGGCGAGATCGGGGTAGCGCGTGTCAAGCGTGGCGACGTAGTGGTCGCCGTGGACGCCGAGCGAGTTGTCCTTGAGCGCGCCGCCGCCGTCGATCATGACGCTGCGGGTCGGATCAACGGCCATGACGGCGTCGTGCGTCTTCTTGATCTCGGCCTCGTAGGCGTCCATGTCGGCGGAGTCGCCGAGCAGGTTGATGAGGTTGATGTAGGCAAACTCGTTCTCGATCGTCCAGATTTGGATGGACGGGTGGTTGCGCTCGCCTTTGACCTGCGCGACGCACTGGTCGCGCCAGTTCTTCATGAGCGCGAGCTTGAGCGTCGAGCCGCCTTGGCGCTCGATGATGGCCGGGTCGTTCTCGCGGAACTGGTAGCCGATCATCTCGCCATCGAGCGTGGAGTTGCGGCGCACGACAATGCCGTTCGCATCGAAGAAGGCAAGCGCCTCGTGCGGTTCGAGATCAAGCCAAAGCGGATTGTGCGAAGCCTGCCCGGCCGTGGAGAAGCGATAGGCGCGCTGGTTGCGGACGTGGTAGTTCTCGGCCCAGAGCTCGGGCGTCGCGCCGGAAGGGCTCAAGTCCGACCACATCCGCCACGGGACGCCGTTGAGCAGAAACTGCGTGCCGCGAATGGTCCATTCGCGGAAGCCGAAAGGCGTTTCGCAGATGTCAAGGACGCGCCCGTTTTCCAGCACCGTGGTGCGCAGCGCGTAGAGCGTCGGGCTGTCCGGCCACCAGAGCTTCGGCGACGCCCAGGCGATGGCGGCGGGGACGGTCTTGGATTCGTTTGGCGCCAGGGCAACGGCCTTCGGCGCGGACTTGGCCGCGACCGCGCCCGTGGCAGGGTCCACGGCTTCGAGAAGGATCGCGAGGGATCGTGTGGCAGCGGCGGTGTTGCGGAGCGTGATGTCGGCATCCAGCGACTGGCGCGCGACCGAGGGCTTGACGAAGACGTCGGCGGCGTAGACGGGGCCGGCGGCATGGAAGACGGGCGTGGCCAGAATGCCGGACTGGGGGCAGTTCCACACCGGGTAGTCGAGGTCCTGGAAGCCGTTGCTGAGCAGTTTGCGCGGGAGGTTGAAGGTCTTGCGCAGCTTCATCGGGTTCTCAGGGTCTGCGCTGCGCCCGTACCAGGCGTCGCGAATGCCGACGAGGATTTCATTGTCCCGGCCGGGCTTGACCGCGGCGGTGACGTCGATGGCGAAGCGGCAGAAGGGATTCTTTTCAAAGCCGCAGCAACGGCCGTTGACGTAAACGGTCGTGTTGAGGTTGTTGAGCGGGAACTCGATCTGGAAGGATCGGCCCGCCATCGACGCCGGGACGTGGACGCGCGTGCGGTACCAGACGCGATGGGCAAACTCGAGATCCTTGCGCAGCGCGCCCTTGTCGCCCGGCACGGCAATGGCGCGGAAAACGGGGTTGCGCGGCAGGGCCTTGATCGGCTCGGCGACGTCGCCGGGCGTCTGCTCGTCGTCGCGCGCGATTTCCCAGACGCCCTTGAGCGCGACGGTCGCGCGTGCCGCATCGGCGGACTCGGGGAGCTGGAAGACGTGCTTCGATGCGGCCTCGTCTTCAGCGTCGCGTCCGCTTTCATCCGGCTTGAACCGGCCGTTCGGACGGAACGGCGGCGCGGCGATGCAAATTGCATCGCAAGCGAAGAGGATGCGCTCGAACCCGCCGTCGGCCTTCGTCGGCCGTGGCAGGCGGATTTCCAGCGCATGCTCGCCGGCGGCAAGGGTCGCGTCGCCAAGCTTCAGCCAGGCGACCTCGCACCAGAAGTCGATGGGCATCAGGTCTGTCGTGAGATCCTCGGGCGAGACGCCCCCCCACTCGCCATCGTCAAGACGCCATTCGAACGGCGAGCGAGCGAACTCGTAGCCAATGCGCCCCCAGACTTCGTAAGACCCCGCCGCATCAAGGGAAAAGGGGTGGCGGATGACCGCGCCATCTTCAGGGACGACGGAGCCGACCTTGTCGGCCTCCACGAGCACCTGCATCCACTTGCCCTGGGAGAGAAGCTCGGCATTGCCCCAACCGGCATTGTTGACGGGGACGTTGGCCTGACCGGACTCGCCCTCAAGCCAGACATAGGAGGCGGGCGTTTGCGCAGCGGCAAAAAGAACGAAGAAGGCCAAGATGGAAAGAAGGGGGGGAGGACGTCTCATCGTTGTTTTCCTGTGTGTTTTTTGGTTCCCGACATTCAAACGAGGGCTTGCAGCCAGCCGAAAGGTTGTGAAACAACCCTCATTTTAGGCATGCCCCACAACATACACCCCCCGCCCCACCCTGTCAAGCAAGACCTTGTGCGAACCGTAAGTTGCTCAAAACAGGCTCGCCTGATCCACGTAGGCGGGGAGGCCGAGTTTTTCGCGGAGCGTCTTTTCGTCGAGCGTCGGGGTGCCGAGCGCCTGGGCGCGGGAGGTCTTGTCGGCGCCGGGACGGTCGCCGACGACGAGGAAGTCGGTCTTCTCGCTGACGGAGGTGGTGACCCTGCCGCCGGCGGCGACGATCCGCTGACGCACCTCGTCGCGGCCGAGCTTGTCGTGGAAGGCGCCGGTGATGACGAAGGTCCTGCCCGTGAAAAACCCGCGGTCGGCCGGTGCAACGCCGTCCTGCCCCTCGGCGGCGAGCCGCTTCGCGGGGTCGCCGCCGAGGGGGTTGATGCCGAGGCGCTGGAGGCGGGCGACGACGTCGCGCCCGGCGTCGGAGGCGAAGAACGCGGCGAGCGAGCGCGCCGCCTCGGGCTTGATGACGCCGGTGAACTTGGCGTAGCCGCTCTTGACGCGCGAGGCGACGCCGTCGCGCATCAGGCGCGTGCCGAGCGCTTCGATCTGCTCGCCGAGTTCGGCGTGGCGCTCGGCGCAGGCGACGCGGGTTTCGATGTCGAGCGCGCGGACGCGCTGGGTGTTGGGGTTGTTGAAGTCCGCTTCCTCCATCATCGCGTAGAGGCGCAGCGTGTCGGCGAGCACGGACGAATTGGCCAGAGTCTCGAAGTCGTCGTGGAGCCTGGCGACGTCCTCGGCGACGGCGGCGCCGACGCCGGGGATGCCGAGCGCCAGGATCCAGCGCGAGAGCGGCAGGTCGCGGCAGCGGCGGATGGCGCGCAGGATGGTGCGCGCGTTCGATTCGCCGAGCTTCCGGCGGCGGGCGCCGGGCGTCTGGGGAGGCGCGCCGGCGATGTCGAGCAGCGTCGATGCGCCGCCGCCCGACGGGGTCGCGGCGGCCGGTTCGCTGTCGGGCGATTCGAATTCGAGCGCGGCGAGCAGGGGTTCGGAGAGGTCGAAGAGGTCGAGCGGGCCGACGACGAGGTTCTGCTCCACGAGGGCCTGGGCGACGCGTTCGCCGAGGCCTTCGATGTCGAGGGAGCCGCGGGAGGCGAAGTGGATCAGGCGCGCGGTGCGCTGGGCGGGGCAGAGCGGGTTGGTGCAGCGGATGGCGACTTCGTCCGGCAGGCGCGAGACGGGGGCGCCGCACTCCGGGCAGTGGTCGGGCATGGCGAAGGGGATTTCCAGCCCCGTGCGCTTGTCGGCGAGGACGGCGGCGATGGCGGGGATGACTTCGCCGGCCTTTTCGACGAGCACCCGGTCGCCGATGCGGATGTCCTTGCGGCGGATTTCGTCCTCGTTGTGGAGCGTGGCGCGGGAGATGTCCGAGCCGCTGACGCGCACGGTGCGCAGCTCGGCGACGGGCGTGAGGACGCCCGTCCGGCCGACCTGCACGGTGATGGCCTCGACGACCGTCTCGGCCTGCTCGGGGGCGTACTTGTAGGCGCGCGCCCAGCGGGGGGCCTTGGCGGTGCTGCCGAGCGCGCGGTACGTGGCGCGGTCGTTGACCTTGACGACGGCGCCGTCCATCTCGAACGGGAAGTCGTGGCGGAGCGCTTCGAGCGCGTCGATGGCCGCCAGCGCCTCGTCGATGCCGCGGCAGTGCCACCGGCGCGGCGGCGCGGGGAAGCCCAGGGAGGCGATCAGGTCGAGCAGTTCGATGTGGGTGGCGGGATCGGGGATGCCGTCGACGCGGCCGAGGGCGTAGAGGACGACGTCGAGCGGGCGCTTGGCGACCTGCCGCGGGTCGAGCAGCTTCATGGAGCCGGCGGCGGCGTTGCGCGGGTTCTTGAACGGCTCCTCGCCGCGTTCGACTTGCGCTTCGACGAGCGCGAGGAACGCCTGCTTGGGCATGAAGATTTCGCCGCGCACTTCGAGAAAGGCGGCCGTCGTGGGGATGGTCAGCGGCAGCGAGGCGATGGTGCGGACGTTGGCGGTGACGTCGTCGCCGACGAGGCCGTTGCCGCGCGTGGCGGCCGCCACGAGCAGGCCGCTTTCGTAGTGGGCGGCGAAGGCGAGGCCGTCGATCTTCGGCTCGACGACGTAGTCGAGCGCCTCGACGCCGAGCAGGCCGCGCACCATCGTGTCGAACTCGACCACTTCGCCCTGGGCGTAGGTGTTGTCGAGCGACTGCATGGGGATGAGGTGCTCGTAGGGCTGGAATTCGTCGAGCGGGCGCCCGCCGACGCGCTGGGAGGGGGAGTCTTCGGAGGCGAATTCGGGGTGGCGCCGCTCGAGGGAGATGAGCTCGGCGAGCAGGCGGTCGTAGTCGCGGTCGGAGATTTCGGGCTTGGCCTTGACGTAGTACAGCTCGTTGTGCCGTTCGATTTCGCGGCGGAGATCGTTGATGCGCCGTTCGGCGGACGGCTCCGGTTCGGGGGTGGTGGCGGAGAAGGAGAAAAGGTCGTCGTTCATGCCGTGAATGGTACCATGATTCCACTCGGATTTCACGCCTTTTGCGCCAGCGCGTGCCATGTCGTTCATGAAGGATGGCATTCGGCGCAGCCGCACCGGAGATTTCAAATTTCACCTTTTCTTGATTCACCCTGGCGGCTGTGGTAGAATCGCGGCTCTATATGATGGGCCATGAGGCGGCATGACGATCGACAATGCAAGGTGACAACAGGCAGGAAAAGAACGAAACCATGAACGAAACTCCCACTGGCGGGCATGCGGAGAAAATCAAGCCGGGAGCAATCCTCGGAAAACATGGCATCCGTCAGTTCATGTGCACGGACCCCGTGTTGGGCGACCGCTACGCCGTTGTGTTTGGCACGACGAATCGCATCTACGACATCAACGTCGCCTCTGGCGAGCCTGGAACGGCAACGTTGCAGGACTACGGGGCCCTTGTCAAGACAACGGCCACGTTGCGCCACCCCTGCCTCTTTTCTTATTTTGCCTGTGGAGAAAACGACGGCATCGCCTGGATCCGCTCCGAGCACAGCGATGGTGCGCCGGACTGGGTGACCGAATCGGTTCCTCCGCCTCCTGAAAAGCCCAGCGAAGAAACGGACGAGGATGCTCCAGACGTTTATTTCCCGACCCTCGGCTCGCTCCTCGAATTTCTCGCATCCACAGGGAACCGCTTGGCCGCGAAGGATCGCAACCTCATCATCGGCGACCTGACAGAGGCGCTGAGCCACTTGCATGCCCATGGATGCGTCGCTGAAGAAATCTCCGCCGACACTGTTTTTCTGGATCGACCCTATCGCGACTCGAGCTTGGTCGCCCGGCTTCGCTACTACGCCTTCCCCGAAACGCACGCCACGGGGACGATCGCCCGGAATCTCCGTCAGCTTGGCGAATTGATCGAGACGTTGCTTGCGGCGTCAGACTCCACGCGAAACGCCCGGCTTGACAATGCGCTGGCCGCCATTGCGAGCGAACTGGTCGCAGGCAGGACGTATGCCGATGGCGGTGCGCTGCATGAAGCCGTGTGCGATGCCTTCAAGAATGCCAGAGAGCCCCGCAAGGACCGCCTCGACAAACAACAGCCCCCCCCCCCAGGCGAGACAAAGACCGCGGCGGCTCCAACCCGCCCCGCCGACGCCGTCCGCCGACGCCGCTCGACGCGCCATCGTTCCAAGAAGCGCGACTACCGGGCGTTCAACTCCACTTCCAGCATGGGCCAAATTGTAGGCATGGCATTGCGGATCGGCCTCATGTTTGCGGGAATTGTCGGTGTAGGCGTCGGCGTTTTCTTTGGCATGAAACACCTTGAAAACCAGAGCCGTTCACAAGCACGGATTACCTCAGCCGAACGCTATTCTGCCATCACGATCATCGAAGACAAATCTGCGGAGGCTGCGCTCCAGGGTTTTCCTGAGCGCATCGACGACTACTCGATCGAACAGCTCCAGACCGCTTCCGAACACGGCGACCCCCTCGCGACCGCCCGGCTGGCGATCATGACGCTGCTCCAAGACGTTCGCGATCCCGCGGCGCGCGTGCACGCCAGCCAGATCCTCGATCCGCAGATCGAGGCGCTCAAGCGCCTTGCGCAAACCGACCCCGCCGCCGCCTACTGGCACGGCTACGTCCAATTGCTCGGCCTCGACGGGCCGCCCGACGCCCCGGCGGCGATCGCCTCCCTTGAGCGCGCCATCGCCCAGGGCCATGCCGACGCCGGCATCCTGCTCGGCGACTGGCATGCCGCCTGCGGAACGGGGCCCAAACCGGAGAACGACCGCCGCGCGCTGAACTGCTGGCGCGCCGCGTTCGGCGCTCCCGCCCAGTGGACGACAACCCAGTTCGACGCCATCGAGCGGATCATCCGATTCGTGCGCGAAGGCCGAGGATTCAAAAACGACGATGCCGCCCTCGCCAAGCTCCTGCAAAACGCGGCGGCTTCGGGCCACGCCGAATCGGTGCTCCTCATATCGGAACTGCACGAACAAGGCGTGCTCGTCGAAAAGAACGAATCTTCCGCGCTTTCATGGCTTCGGCAACTCGCTTCAAACGACGCCGTCGATCCCACGCTGCGCGCCGAAGTCCAGCGGCGCATGGCAGACAAGTTCGCCGCCGGACGCGGCACCCCCGCCTCGGCCGGCGCCGCCCGCATCTGGTACGAGCGTTCGGCCAAGCTCGGCAACGTCAAGGCCATGCTCTCGCTGGCCGCGCTCTGCGATTCCGGCGAGGGCGCCCAGGACGGAAAGCCCGCGCCGCTCGAAGCCCGCTACTGGCGCGACAAGGCCGCGACCACGGTCACACCCGAGCCGCCAAAGCCAACCACCCGGTTTTCGCCTGAAATGCTGCCCTCTTCCGCCGCTGGCGGGGAAGACAAAGGAACACCATGACCCGCGCTTATGTTTTTGACCTCGACGGCACCCTGCTCGACACGGAGATCGTCTGGGTCGAGGCCACCCATGACTACCTGCTCGCCAAGGGACACGACGTCCCGCGGGAATTCGCCATGTCCATCGTTTACGGACGATCCTGGACCGATGTCTATGCGGATATCGTCGACGCCTTCCCCGAACTCGACATGGGGCTCTTGACGATGCAGGCCGAACTCGACGCCTTCTTCTACAAAGTCCGCGGCCGCGCCGATGTGCGAATCCCCGGATCCGTCGCGCTGCTTCGCCGGCTCGCGAAGACCGCGCCTTGCTGCATCGTGTCGGGGTCGCCACGCCAGCACATCGCCGACGCCGTCGACATCATGGACGCGGCCGGGGAAGTCGCCTTCTACCTGGGCGCCGAGGACTACCCCTTCGGCAAGCCGCACCCCTCCGGCTTCCTCATGGCGGCGGACCGTTTCGGCGTCAAGCCCGCGAACTGCGTCGTCTTCGAGGACTCCGCCGTCGGCGTCGCCGCCGGAAAGGCGGCCGGCATGAAGGTCGTCGCCCTCGCGCTTCCTCTGCACCCGAAACAGGACGTGGCGGCGGCCGATCTCATTCTCGACGACCTCGCCAAGTTCGACCCCAAGGTCTTTGATCCTGCATGAACACCGCGGCGGTCAGCGGCCGCGGGGCCTGGATCCTCGTCGGTCCGACGGCGACCGGCAAGACCGCCGTCGCGAACGAACTGGCGCGACGGATGGACGCCGTCGTGCTCTCCGCCGACTCCATGCTCGTCTATCGCGGCATGGACATCGGCACGGCCAAGCCCACGCCGGAAGAGCGTCATGGCATCCCCTTCTACGGCATCGACCTGGCCGATCCCTGCGAGAACTTCAGCGTCGGCGCCTGGCTGGAATCCGCCCGCGCCGCCTTCGCCGACGCCGAGGCGCGCGGCCGCGACGTGATCGTCGCGGGCGGCACGGGGCTCTACGTCAACGCGCTGCTACGCGGCCTCGACGCCCCGGCGGCCGACCCCGCGCTGCGCAAGCGGCTCGAGGCGCTGGCGCGCGAAGGCGGCGCGGAAGCGCTGCGCCGACGCGCCGAGTCCCTTCACCCCGGCGCGACGGCGCGGCTCCCCGACCCCGAGAACCCGCGCCGGCTCGTCCGGCTCGTCGAACGCCTCTCGGCAGGCGCGGCGCCCGGCGGCGCCGGCCTCGCCTGCCGCGGCCGCGTCGTCGCCGGGCTCGCGATCACGCCCGGCGTGCTGTCGGCGCGCATCACGGCGCGCATCGAGTCAATGTTCAAGGTTGGACTGCTCGACGAAGTGGCCGCGCTGCGCGAAACCTGGCCCGAGTTTTCAGCCACCGCCGGCATGGGCATCGGCTACGCCGAAGCCGCCGCCGTGCTCGACGGCGCCCTGACGCGCCAGGACGCCGCCGAACAAATCGCCCGCCGCACCCGCCAGCTCGCCAAGCGGCAGCGGACGTGGTTCAGGACCCAGCTCGACGTCGAGTGGGCCGCAGGCCCGGCCGACGCCGCCGACGTGGCGCACGCCGCCGACGACGTGCTTGAAATCTGGAAGCGCCGCGGCAAGACGCCCGTGGCAGTGTGAGGACACGGACATGGATGATGTGTTGAACGAAAGCAACGACCGCGGCAACGTCCGCGAAGCCGCCACCTTCAGCCCCCGGCGGCCGAACAAGACGCGCAAGCTCGAAGACGACGTCGCCGAATCGCAGAAGCCGCGCGAAAAGATGCTCAAAGGCCTCCCGATGACCGATGCCGAGCTGCTGGCGATCATCCTCGGGTCGGGCTTCCAGAACCACAACGTCCTGAGCGTGGCGCAGGCGCTGCTCAAGGACTACGAAAACCTCGCCATGCTCGCCAAGGCCGGCATCCACGACTTGATGAAATACGACGGCATCGGCCAGGTCAAGGCCATCCAGATCGCGGCCGTGATGGAGATCGCCCGCCGCGTCAAGGCCTCGCAGCACCACGCCACCAACTTGTCCCTGATGACCCATCCCGAAATCGTCCATGCGAAGGTGATGGGCTACAAGCTGAGCGTGGACAGCGAATCCTTCTTCGTCCTCCCGCTCGACAAGAAGTGCCGCCTTTGCGGCCCCATGACGGAGGTGACGCGCGGCACGCTCGACTCCTCGCTCGTCCACCCCCGCGAGGTCTTCAACGTGGCGCTCAAGTGGTCGGCCGCCTCGGTGATCGTGGCGCACAACCACCCCTCGGGCGATCCCACGCCCTCGAAGGAGGACATCGACGTCACCCGCCGCCTCGTCGAGGCCGGACGCATCCTCTCCATCCCCGTGGCGGACCACGTCATCGTCGGCGACGACGAGCTCTTCCCCCCGGGCTTCCACAGCATCCGCCGCAGCGGCGCCCTCGCCTTCGATTGACCTGCAATCCTGTCTTGAAAGCCAAGCCGCTCGGGTTGAAGCGCTGCCGAACGACGGCTCGCCGGGACGGCGTCGCCCCACCCTCGCCCATCCACCACAGCCCAGTCTCAAATTTCAAATTTCAAACCACTGGCGTTTCCCTCACGCAGTTTCCGGATCACTGAAAACATCACGCTCGGGTAGTCGGAGGAGAAGCCGTCGCAGCCAAGCTCGAAGAGCTTGAAATACACCTCCTCCGTCTCGCCGCCCCGGAAGGGAATGGAACAGACCGGAATGCCGTGCGCATGGAATTCGTCGATGATTTTCCTGAGGTACGACGTCCGGGGCGCGAACGGCTCGTTTGCAGTCGGGTTGTAGTACGAATGCAGGGACACCGCCGAGACGCTCCGGAAGCCGCCGGCGCGAACCTCGTCCATCACGCCCTCGAAATGCGCCTCGAAACGCGCCAGTTCCGCTTCGTTGTGATCGGGCGCGGGGACCGGCCAGGTGCCGATCCACAGCAGCGTCTTGCCGCCGGGCACGGCTTCCGTCCACTCGACCGCCTTCGCGCAGGAAGCGCCCGTGTAATAGACCTGGTCGAGAACGCCCGCCGCGCGGGCCTTGTCCGCGATGCAGGCGGGCCCCGCGCCCTTCTCGTCCACAAAGCACAGCCACGTGGGATGGCCGCGCATCGCCTCGAAGACTTGCTCGATCGAGGGAATGCGATGGTGCGAAAAGGCGTCCGAAAGGTAGGAGCCGACGTCGATGTCCTTGATTTCATCCCACGTCAGCTCCGTCGACACGTCTTTCGACGCCAGCGCCTCCGAAATGCCGCGCGCCGTGCGGCGCAGCGTCGCGTCGTGGAGCATGATGCCGACGCCGTCCTTCGTGCGGCGGCAGTCGCATTCGAGGGCGGAGCCGTTCGCCCAGCACCAGCGGAAGGTGTCGAGCGTGTTGTCGGGGCGCTCCAGAAGCCCGCCGCCGCGGTGGACGTGCGAAAGATGGAGAAGCGAGGTGCGATCGGCAAGGGGGAACGTGGGTTTCATGCGTTTTACATCGAATGGACGCTGCCACGAAGATACTGGCGGAATGCGTCGTTCGGGTTGTTGTGGTGCTTGACGGGGGTGCGTACGCCGCGGATGATCCCCTCGCCGCCGGGCTCGCCGATGAGGAGGACGGCGTTCGTCGCCTTGCCATCGCGGAAGCCGGCCCAGAAGTCGTCGACGATGGCATTGAACTTCCCGACGCTCCGGAGCGACGTGTGGGGGTGGCCCGGCGTGGAGTCGAACCAGAAGCTCAGGCAGCCATCGAGATCCGAGGGAAGGCACTTCGCCCCGAACAGCCAGCCCGTGCTGAACTGGTCGGCGTAGCAGCGATCGTAGCCGTTGTTGCCGGCGTTGTCCTCGAAGCCGACCGTGTCCTCGTAGAACGAGAACATCGCGCGGTTGGCGAGCGGGTGGATCTTCGTGAGAAGGTTGCCGCTGCCGTTGAGGCGGACGCCGACCCGCGCGTTCATGATGCGCATGTTCATGAACGAATTGTCGTGCGCCTGGACGAACAGCCCCACCGAATCATAGGCGTTGTTGCAGGTGATGTTGACATCGCGGATGTCGCAGTCGGCCGAGCCGCCGTTCGCGCCCTTCCACACGTGGAGCCCCACGAGCGCGTTGCGGATGGAGACGTTCTGCACGCGCGTCTCGCGGCCCGATTCGATGGAGACGCCCTTGGCGACCCCGGCGCCGTCGATGTAGCCGCCGAAGAGGCCGTACTGGCTGCCGATCCTGTGGTTGTCGTTGAACGGATGGATGCCGCCGAGGCGCACCATGGAGAACTCGGAATTCCAGCCGGGAGCCGCCCGGAGAACGGCGTTGTCCGACAGGCGCAGCGTCACGCTGCGGCGCGGGTCGGCCGGCGTCGCAATCGGCTTGGAAAGCAGATAGACGCCGTCGGGGAAAAAGATCGTCCGGTTCGGATTCGCCTCGATGAGCGACTGCAACGCACCCGCCACGTCGGTCGCGCCATCCGCCGCGACAAAATCGGTGGCGATGATCCAACCCAGGCTGGCGGGAAATGCCGAGCGTGAACTACCCGGCTTCAAGACGAGGATGCCGTAGGCGCTCTCGTCGATGTGCGGCTTTTCGGGATTGCCGGTCCAGTAGAGCGCATGCTCGCGCCGGCCGCCATCGTCGTCGTCCTGCACCGAGATCGTGAACCCGATGCGGTCAGGCGCTTTGGCCTGCCCCATCGAGTTCCACGGGATGTAGAAGCGCGTCGCGTAGCCGACGCCGGGAAGCGGAAACACCTCGCCCGTCCACCAGTTGTTCGCCGGGAGCATGCCGCCAAAGGCTTGCGCCGGCGAAAGGTAGCCGCGCGGCACGCCGGAAAAATCGCTTTGGGCGGCGCCGTTGGCGACGAGCGCGAACTCGCCGCCATGGCGGAGGTGGACGCCGCCGCCGGCGCGGCTGTCGGGAAGGCGCGCCATCTCGCCATCGATGAAGATCTCGACGGCGTCGTCGGCCCATGCGGGGCACGACACGGCGCCGGGCTCGCATGAATCGGCGACGACGTGGTCGTCGCGCACAAAAGCCTCGACGAGCAGTCCACCGGAATCATGGCGGCAGCGGAAGAAATACGACAAATCCGCGTCGTCCGTCGGCGACGTCGTCGCCTGGTCCGCGACGCCGTTCGTCGGCGAGACAAACGTCCATCCGCCCGCAGCCGACACGAGCGGGGCGCGGCCAAAGCAGGAGGCGGCATCCTCGACGGCGGGGACGTCAAGCGTCGGACATGGAAACGGCCCTGCGTGAACGGCAAAAGCAAGGACGGAAAGCAAAACGATGGTTGAGCAGCGGAATAAGTTGTATTTCATTTGATTTCCAGAAAGGAGTGAACAACCGTCTCGCCATGCAGGCGCTCGACGAGATCGGCGGCGGGTGGTTCGGCGCCGGGGCGCGTCGTCGCCGCCGAGCCGGCCGCGACGGCCCAGCGCATGACATCCTCGGTGAGTTCGCGCGCGGGATAAAACCGGTGGCAGAACTCGGCCAGGAGCGTATCGCCCGCCGCCGTCGTGTCGATCACGTCAACGCGCGGCGACGGCACGCGCCACACGCGCGGCGCGGAGGGGCTTTCGCCGCGCGTGGCGAACCAGCATCCGGCATCGCCATCGGAGAGGATCACGACAGGCGAAAAGTCGAGCATCGTGCGAAGCGCTCGGACAAGGTCGTCCTCCGTCTCCAGCGCCATCCCGAGCAGCTCCGCCGCCTCGTCGCGATTGGGCTTGAGAATCGCCGGACACGCCGCGACGCCCTGCCGAAGCGGCGCGCCCGACGCATCAAGCGCGACCTCGACGCCGCGTGCGGCAAGACGCCGGGCAAACGACGCATAGAATCCCGACGGCACGGACGGCGGAAGCGAGCCGGACAAAATCGCCACCGCGCCCTCCCCCGCCCCGGCCGCCTCGCCCAGAAGCAGCGCCTCGATCCGCGCGTCGCTCCATTGGTCGGACGCGAGATCGGGAAACGCGGGCCAGTTCATCTTGAACATCCCGTCCGACGATGTGAACATGCAGTTCCTGCGCGTCGGCCCCGGCACGCGCAGCATCGCGTCGCGAATGCCGTTCGCGGCAAGCTCCCGCTCGAAGCGCGACGCGCCCTCGCTGCCCAGCAGACCGCCGAGCGCAACGCATTCGCCGCGACGCGCAAGCCAGCGCGCGACATTGAGCCCCTTCCCGCCGACCGTCTCGACCTCGGCGCCCTTCGCAAGCTTCACGACATCCCCGGAACGGGGAAGCCGTTCGAGCGTGATCGTCGAATCGATCGCAGGCGACATGCAAAGGCAGAGGAAGTTCATAAGCGACGAGTCTACCTTAAACAGGCGGTGCAAGTCGAGGCGCGCGTGCGAGCAGGCACGCCTCCGCCTCCTGGCACCAGAGGCCGCGGTTGGCGGCCGTGATGCGGGCAAGCTCGGCAAACAGGGGGTCGGTTTCGCCGAGACGCTCGAAGTCTTCAATCGGCGTCATCGGCAGCGACCGTTGCGTGTACACCAGGCGCTTGCCGCCGGGAACCGCGGGAAGCGAGAGCGTCGCTTCGGCGGCGCTGTCAAGGCCGCCCACGTGCGTCACCATCACCTCGGGGTGGATCAGGCCGCGCGCAATCCAGTCGAGCGAATCGACCATGTCCGCCACGTCGCCGCCCGACGACCCCACGCAGCGATGCCCGTAGTAATGGATGCCGTAGAAATTGATCGGAGCGAAGAAATCCTGGTCCATCGGCCCGGCGAAGAAATTCAGGCACCCGCCGAACCCGAGCAATTCAGACGCCTGCGGGACGAGCGCCGGCACGGCCGCGAAAAGAAAGACGTCGTCGTAGCCGCCGACGCACTGCATGACGCCCTCGCGGGCGTCGTCGGCGAGGTTGAACGCCTTGAGCTCCGTGACGGGATCGGACATCCCGCTCGTGTTCACGAAATGGAGTTCCGTTTCGGCCACACGGCCCGACGCCGTCTTGCCCCCGGGCGTCCACGCGAGGCCGAAGACCTCGGCGGCGCGGGCAAGGCGCGCCTCGTCCACATCGGTCACGACGAGACGGCGCGGACGGCTCTCGGGGTTGTGGCAGGCGATGTCGATGGCCGCAAGCCCCATCGCGCCGCAACCGGCCATCAGGAGCATGGTGCCGCCGGGCAGGAGGCCGGTCTGAAGGACGTGCGAATTGAAGTCATTGTGGTAGCTCGTGCGAAACGCGCTCACAATGCAGCCCACGGGCTCGGCCAGCGAACAGGCGAAGAACGGGCCTTCGCCTTCGTAAGGCAAGAGGCACCCCTGCTCCAGCACCTCGGCGGGGATGCGGATGGCCGTCGTGTCTCCGCCCATCGTCGGCCACGCATACCCCATCGTCTCCAGCTCGCGCCCCGGCAGATTGAAGGCCGGCTGCACGCCCACGCGCTGGCCGACGCGGTAGCGGTCGCGCCAGCGCGTGCCGACTTCGCGGACGATGCCGGAGACCTCGTGCCCGATCATGATCGGGCGGGCGGCGATGTCCTTCGGGACGCGGCGATGGCGCGTCCCGAGCGAGGCGGCCTTCCAGTCGCTCATGCAAATGGTATTGGAAACGATGTCGACGATCACGGCGTCCTCGCCGGCGGGCTCCAACGCCACCGGCTCCAGGCGCAGATCGTTTTCGCCGTAGAGGAGCAAAGCAAGGTCGTTCATGCTGGGGTCAGCGGATGATGAGCATGAAGTTCCGCGGCAGCGACGTCACGGACGCCACGGCAGGCTCCCCTTCGACTTCCACATCGTTCACGAGGAAAACGGGCGTGACGGCATAGAGATCGGTCGTCGGCTTGGTCGACCAGTCGACCGTGAGCGAACCATTCTCCCCGCCTTCGATCAGCCGGCCGTTTTTCGTCCAGCGGTACCCGACCACCGCGCCGAGGGCCTTCGCCCGGAGCGTGACCGACCCGGCGCTCTCCGCCAGCGACACGTCGGCGGGGCGGACAATCCACTCCTGGGCGCCTTGATGGCCGCGCCCGACGACCTGGAGTCCCGCGGTCGTGTACGTCCCTCCGCCCACGAGGTCGTGGAGGCAGGGGACGGCGCCGTCCATGCACGGCACAAATTCGCGCACCTTCTCTCCCGCTTCGTAGATGGAGAACCGGTAGAGGCGGATCCTGGAGAAGGAACTGCTCCCCGCGACATTCGATCCAATCCGCGTGTTTTGCGTGCATTGATAGTCGTTGTCGAGCCCGGCCATTGTCGCATCGCCAGTGTAGCCGCCGGGCGTCATGCGCACTTGGTTTCCATAGGCATCGACCGTGAAGAGTCGGCGCTGATGATCGACCGCAACCCCCGTGCCCGTCCAGTTGCCGCCCTTGCTGTACGTCCATGAATAGCCCGCGCCCGTGCCGCCGCTTCCGCTCGTGTAGATGCGCCCGATGATTTCGCTTCCGGTCTCGAAGACGAACTGCTGTGGCTTGTTGAAGCCGTTCGCAAAGGCGAAGTCCACGACGAACTTCGTGTTGCCGTTCGCCTTGTAGCCCGTGTCGATGGACTGCGCGCCGGAGAAGAGCGCATAGGCGTCGCGATCCGAAGCGGAGGAAACGTCGATGTCGCCGCCCGCCGTCGGCATGCCCGCGGCGCCGTTGTTGGCATTCCAGGAGAACTTGACGAACGTGCCGCCATACTTCAGTCCCGGCGCGCCGTTCGAGACGTAGGGTTTGTAGTCGCGAACCAGCGTGTTGTTCTCGTAAATCTTGAGCCGGTAGAATTTGACCGGGGCGTAGCCGCCGCCGCCGCCGGCCGTGGAGGCCAGCTTGAGCGTCTGCCCCATGTTCTGCGACAGGCCCGCCGAGACGGTGGCGACGTAGTTCGTGTAGCCCGCCGTGATGATGGCGATCGTCTTGCCGGGCGAATCCAAAACGAGCGTGCGGCGGATGTTTTTGCCCTGCTTCGCATTGGGCAGACCGGTGTTCGCCCAGCGATGGGTCGCGCCCAGGCTCGCGTTGAGCGTGTCCTGGTTGGCGCAAAGCCCGAACAGTTCAACGTTGTCGCCAAAATTGGAATTGAGAACCCACCAGTCGCCCGTTGCGGCGGCGCCGTAGTTTTCAGCAAACGCATAGTCCGCTTCGACGCGCGTGCCGACGCCGGCCGTGTAGCCGGTGTCGATGAAGTGCCCGCCTGCGGCAATGTCGTTGCCGACTGTCTCGACGAAGCCGTCGTCGACGATCCGCCCGACGTTTCCGCCGGCCGTGAGGGCGGCGACGTTCTCGCCCGTGTGGAACGCGCCGTCCACCGCGTCCCGGAAACCCGGCACGCCGCCCTTCACGCACGGCACAAGGTTCTTGACGAGCGTTCCGTTCTTCCAGAACTTCACGCCGTAAATGCGGGCCGTTGAACGACCGCCAGCCCAATCGGCACAGCCGTTGGCGTCAATGCAGCGCCCGAAAAGGCCCACCGGGGCCTCGCATGCTTCAGTGAAGACATCACTCGACGTTGCGGAAAGCACGGCGGTATAGGTCGCCGTATTCCCCGTCATCAAGGCAACGGAATCGTTCGGGATGTCGATCACGAACGACCGGCGGACGGTGTCGCGCGCGTTGATCCCGATGCCGCCCGTCCACGTCCGGCTGGCGATCCAGGAGAATCCCCCGGACGTATTGGCGTAGTATTCGAAGCTCTGGCCGCCGTCCACCGTCGCGCCGAAGACGCGCTGATCCTGCGCCGCGTCCGTGCAGGCGAAGTCGATCTCCATCTTCATGTCGGGTCCCGGGCGGAAGCCCGTGTTGACGATGGTCGCGCCGTCGCTCTGGATGAACGGATCGTCGTCCAGCGTCTCGTAGTCGCCGCCGATCGTCAGCGGCGCAACGCCCATGAGATGCATGCGGATGAAACCGCCGCCCACTTTGTCCACAAAGCCGACCTCGCCGGCTTTCATCGCCGGAACCCAATCGTGGACAAGCGCCCCGCCCTCGAAAACCTTGAACGAGTAAATCCGGCTGTAGCCGCAATTCTCCACGTTCGAGCCTCCCGCCGACTTGCAGTTGGCGAACAACGCCAGCGGCCGATCGGACGTGCCGAGGTCTTGGACTTTGTCTGCGCCCTTCGTATTGAGCGGCGTGGAACTGCCGTGGCTGTAGATCTTCACCGACCTGCCGGGCAGGTCGTATTCGATTGTGTAGCGAGAGGTGTCGGCCGGAGACAAAATGCCGCCGCACCAATCGCCGAAGTTTGGCTCCAGGTTCCCGGGGGTGCTGCCATTCACCCAAAGCAGGCAGGTCGTTCCGCTTCCTCCCGTTGTCCCGAACACGGCGGCGGATCTCTTGCTCGCGTCCGTGACTTGGAAGTCCACCACGAGCTTCGTGTTGGACTTCACATGGTAGCCCGTGTTGATGGCTTGTGCGCCTGAAGACTCCACGAAGGCGTCTGCGGCATTTGCAAAACGAAGCCCAAGGCCGACAAGGGCCAAGGCGAGAGTAAGTTTGATTGAGGCGTTCATGGTGGTAATCTCCTTTTCCGGATGACGCCCAGTAGACTACCGGAATCGCCCGCCTCTTCGCCATTGCATTTTTTAATTCATTAATTGCACGATTTAGACACCCGCCCAGTCGTTCCGCTTGCGCCAGGCTCGCGGCGTCATGCCGACCTCGCGCCGGAACGTGTTCGAGAGATAGGACGCATGGCAAAAGCCGGTCTGGCGGGCGATGGAAGCCAGCGTGTCGTTCGTCGAGGCCAGCAGCAGCTTCACCTGGGCGAGGCGCTGGCGGCGAATCTCCTCGCCGACGGTGCGCCCGAGAACGCCGGAAAAAAGCCGATCCACCTTGAAGCGCGGAAGACCGAGCGCGTCGGCAATCTGCTCCGCGCCATACGGACGCGCCAGGTTCTCGGCAATGAGTCCGAGCGCACGCCGGAGCACGGGATCCGACACCGCGCGCGTGTCGGTGGAACGCCGGGTGACGATGCCGACGGGCGGCACGAGAATCGGCTGCGATGGCGCAGGCCTCCCATCCATGAGGCGATCAAGCAACGCCGCGGCCTCGTAGCCCCCGCGGTCGAGATTCTGGTCGATCGACGACAGCGTGACGGGCTGGTTTTCGCAAAGGATCGGATCGTTGCCAATCGAGAGAATCGCCACTTCCTCGGGCACGGAGACGCCCGCCTCGCGGCAGACGGCAAGGAGCCGGGCGCCATCGGATTCGTCGTACGTCAGAATGGCAAGCGGATGCGGTGCCTCCGCAATGCGCCTGGCGATGATCCGGGCGAAAGTCGACCAGTTTGGAAGCGACTTCGGAGACTCCATCTCCGAATAGACCCAGCGCAGAGGCTCGGCCATGCCCAAACGACGGCACTCCTCGGTGAGGCCTTGAATGCGGAGCGCATGGACGTGGGTGAAACCGAGGGAGAACCAGGCCGTGTTCTGGAAGTCGCGCGCGGCGAAATGTTCCGCCGCCAGACGTCCCAGCGCGGCATGGTCGCTGGTCACCCGCGGAAGGCGGATGTCGGGGCGGTCGATCGTGAGATCGACGACCGGCGTGCCCATCCGACGGAAACTCTGCACGCGCCGCACCGCCATCTCGTCCGGCCGCACCGTCGCCAGCACGCCGTCGCCATGCCAGAAGATCGACTGGTAGCCGAGGCGATCCTGCACCATCAAGTTCCACCCGTGCTCCTTTGCATAACGGGCAATCCCCGTGAGCCGAGGCCCGCTCACCGGCGTCACCATGACTAGGACGTTACGCTGCTTCACGCTGTTGTTCCTTTCGCTCGCTTCGGTCGTAATGCTTCGTGCTGAAACGATGGGCGAAGGCATCTGCCATGATGCCGGATTTGGCTATGGTGCCGCCATAGGCGTCATAGACATATTCCGCGACAACGACGCCTTGCTCGTTGACATAGGCGGTGATGTTGCCGTTGTTGTCATAGAACGGGAAGCACCAAGCCCCATTGAGCGAAACAGCAAGCAACCCGCCGACGCCACCCGCGCCTTGCATCGTGCCGGAGAGGTCTTTGCCCCAAACGTAATGGTTCGTTGTCGTGCCGGATGCGGTTGAAATCGTTTCCTGAACCAGATTCCAACCGTCATAGACGAAGGTGGTTGTGTGGCAAGGTGTCCACTTCAACACCCTTCTGCTCATGTGGTCATAGGCGTTGGATACAACGCAGACGTTGTTTGAAGAGACGGAAACAAGCCGATTCTCACAGTCCCACGTATACGACCAGACGTCGTTGGTCAGCATGTTGCCATCCAGATCATAGACAGGATTACAGGATTGGACAAGATTTGAGAAGGATGTGTATTGGTTCAGGGCGTTGGCTTCGTAAGTCGTGGTCGCGGAATCAACGGATGAAGCCGTATGATTTCCGATGTGGTCGTAGGCGTAGGTGAAAGCGTTTGATTGAATGTTTGCCGCAGTGACCTCGCTTCGGGCGTTGTAGCCGAAGGCGTCGGCGTTGCAGGACGTGCGGCGTCCCGCGTCGTCGTAGACGTATCTCATGGTAACGGAGGCTCCCTAACGGTCTCTCTGTACACTTTATTCGACGACAGGACTCCAGGTGTCAAAGAGTGTGTACGCTTCAGTTTAACATCAAATTTGTTCGTACATCCAAGAACGTAGCCTTTAATATGAAATGCCAAATAGATACGTATTTCATCTGCATGAAGCACCTCGTTATCTGTGATTTGAAACTCTTCTTGAATGAAATGAAACCCATATGGATAATGAATCTTAGCACCTCGGTTGACAACTGGCGGTCGAAGCAACCGATAACGTTCGCTTCCCTCAAGGTCGGTAAGAACAAGTGGAGGCAATCCCCCTGAATAGCCTTCTTGATTTTCCCCCGAAACATATCCCACCGCATCCAGTCGAACAATCGAGGGCTTGACACACAAAAAAACTGGCAGATCTATTGCATTCCACACCCTTGCGGACATCTTGACCTTTGCCTCTCCATTAGTCGCCAACGACAAAACTGGAGCGTCGGCAAAAACGATGATTCCGTCTGTTTGCAGATCCGAAGAAAACCCGATCGGCGGCACATCTAACAAACGCTTATCGGCATCGGCGTGCATTGCATCCTGGCGCATAGAATCCATTTTGCATGCTGTTCCAGAAATCAAAAGAACGGCCATTGCGAACCATACGCAGTATAGACCTAATCTGCCGGTTAAACAAAAAACATTCATGTCAATTATCGTTCTGCTCATTGGTTTTTACCTCTTTGTTCTTCAGATACGCGGCGTACCAAATCACGTGGCATTTTTTGGGATTTGCGACTGGTTTGTACAATGATACCGCCAATTGCTGGGTTTCTATCCAGCCTTTTCCTACTCCTCCAGCGCCAATGCAGGATGAATAGACCAAGTATCCTGTGCCTGGTTTTATCGTATCGATTGCTTTTTTTACTGTTTCCCTCGGCACACTTTCATTCCGATAATGGACTTCGTTAAGCTCAGAGGTGTGGTGTCCATACCCGGTTGCATCCCACTGACAAGAGTGTCCTACGACCGTAGCTTGAACTAATCTCTTATCGCTGGATAAACTGATGAATTGGGATCGAACGTGCTCAACAGTCTCGCTGTCCATTCTACGAATGAACTCCTGACGTGAAATATCTTTATCCTGATTCCACGTACCGCTTGGAGAAGACCTGTAATACCAGTAGAACTTGTAATTTGAGTCCGTCGGCAATGCGTCAATGAAAGTTCGTATCCGCTTCCTTTCTGAATCAATGGTCTCATTCCAACTTTTGACCAAATCACCATACCCCATATCTCCATCTACCACCCAGATACGCCGTCCTAGAACATCAACCAAATTCACCCCGTCGTTCCCACAGAAAGCATACAAATTGAATCCGCCTTCTTCCTCGATGGGGTCGCGGTTGAGCCAGCGGTGGAGTGTTGGCGAATAGAAACGATAGCCGTAGTAATAAAGATCGGTTTCGGCGTCATAGTATTTTGTACTGAAACGATGACGGAAGGTGTCGCTCATCGAGCCTGAGGCGGCAATGGTTGCACCATAGGCGTCATAGACATACTCCGCGACAACAACCCCCTGCTCGTTGACATAGGCGGTGATGTTGCCGTTGGCGTCGAAGAGCGGGAAGTACCAAGCCCCATTGAGCGAAACGGCGAGCAGTCCGCCGACGCCGCCAGCACCTTGCATTGTGCCGGAGAGGTCTCTGCCCCAAACGTAATGGTTGGTTGTCGTGCCGGATGCGGTTGAAATCGTTTCCTGAACCAGATTCCAGCCGTCATAGACGAAGGAGGTTGTGTGGCAAGGTGTCCACTTCAACACACGGCGGTTAGCATGGTCATAGGCGTTGGAAACAACGCAGACGTTGTTTGAGTATGCTGCAATCAGGCGGTTCTCTGCATCATACGCATAGCTGAAACGCCCGTCCCATGTCATGTTCCCGTCGGCATCATAGCTTGGTGTGATGGCGTCAATAGTTGTGTATTGGTTCAAGTTGTTGGCCGTGT
>JBMNOD010000031.1:0-37491 GCA_050942875.1 Kiritimatiellia bacterium | reverse complement strand
TTGTCACACGCCCTTGGCCGACATTGTAGAACTTCCACTGCGAATTCACGTGGCTGAAGACGATGGGATTCGCATTGTCGCTCACGAGCTTCACCCTGCTCCCCTCGGCGGTGATGAACCAATAGGACCCCCAGCCGCCGGCGTCGATCAGGCGCCCCCCCGTTGAAGTGGATGGAGGTCAAGGCGTTGTTGATGCTTCTCAGATGGCTCAGCCATAGGCTGCTCCCGCTTTCCAGGCGGATGGATACGGCGTGGCTGTCGTTGGTCAGGCTGCCAAAGCCCACGTGCACGTTGTTCGATATCGTGATCGTGGCGTCGCCCGTGATGATGACGGGCAGGCTGATCTGGCTCGGCGAGGTGACGACGAAATCTCCGCTGACGACCGTCGCCGCCATTGAGGAGAGGCAGGCAAAGAAGCAGAATGCCATCCAGAATGCCATTTGAATCCCTGGTCTTCTCATTTTCAGTTCCTCCGTTGATTGTCGTTTTGCTTCATGTCGGACGGCCTGGCCTTCGCTGGACACAGGTCATTGAAGTTGGCGTCATTATAGCCTAATGTCAAGCCTCCTTGATAGACTCTATTTTCGGCAATAGGTCACGATTCTGGAAATGGGGTTTGAAATTTGAAACTTGAAACCGGGCCGGGACGGCTTCGTCGAGCGGGTTTTGGGCAAGATTGTTGAAATCAAAAAAACCCTTGGCAAAACCAAGGGGCCGGTAAAAGGCAAGATTGGAAACCCGTGCCCCTTTGCCTTGCGGCAGCGTCGTTCACGTATCCGTTCAAGCGAAGCGGTTCACATGCAAGGCGTCGGGACATTGTGAATTCTCTCGTTTCGCACGTTGTTTCCGCTCATGGTCGCTTGTCCTTCAAACTTCCGGGAAAAATTCTTTTCTACCGCACCATGTTCATTTGTCGATCAAACTCGACAAACTACGCGTCCAGACTCCACTGCCTCGTGTAATGATAAACAGTCTTTCGCGATCGACAACAAGCATGGCCACGGTGCCCGTCGGCACGTTCATGCCATCGGGTACGGTTTGCCAGTTCTCACCACCGTCTTGAGAAAGCCAAATTTCCGTGCCGTCTGCCGTTGTCGCAACAACAAGCCCTCGTGTATGGGCGTCGAAGGCCACCGAGAAACCAAGCCTCTCCGACTGAGGCAGCTTGCGAGAAACGACACGTCCCCCCTCCGTTACCTCGTCAATGCCTTGCTCGCCTGCCACAAGAAATCGGCCTGGAGAGAACGGATCGGCGGCACAGACAAACCTGCCGCGTCCGCAGGATATCTTCACGGGAAGCCACTGATCAGCCGACCGGTCCAGATAAAAGGCCTGATCCTCTACCGGGCTGAACGTCAGTGCGCTTCCATCAGTTGAGAACACCAACTGCGAAGGCCAACCGGCCGGTCCGCCATACCAGAATTCTTCCGGACGATAGAACGCTGGAACCTCTGGCAATCCATTTCCGTACCATTCCCAAGAGTCCCCCCCGTCTGTTGATCGATAGATTCCGCCCAACCCAGGCGCCACCTTCCCTGCGACACAAATCAGGACGTCGTCGGAAATCGGATCGACCGCTGCGGTAAATATGCCGTGCCCCACCTTTTCATATCCGAAATAAGGCATTCCAACGCCTTTTGACAATCGCCAAGATCTTCCACTGTCATCTGAAATGATAAATTGAGCGCCGACCTTTCCGCCAACGGCATAGACTCGCCCAACTTTTTTTGAAGACCAGGCGACAGATGTCGTTCCGCTTGAATAAGGATCCTTGTGGTAGCTCTTGCCGCCGTCTTGAGACGAATATTGTCCAATGTCGGCCAGACCATAAACCAGATTGTCCGCCGAAAAAGGATCGCACGAAATTGTAAAGGGGACAACCTGCTGCATGCCATCACCCCTGGACGTCCAGTTCCGACCGCCATCCCACGATTCCCAGAGCATGAACCAATCCACCGTCAGCAGATGGTTTTCATTTTCCGGATCAACTGTGATGTCACAGGTGCACCGTCGATATTTGAGGCGGCATTCCTCCACAAGAGCACACTGGGTCCGAGGGTTCCCAAGTGTCATCGATTCGACGGGGATGGACTCCCAACGACTGTCTTTGGGGCTTCGACGATAAAGACGACCAATCCAATCCGCGACAAGAACATGGTTGCTCGTGGCGGCCATGGCGATGCAAGTGCCTTGGCGAGTTGGATCGTCGCCTTCTTTTGGGGACGGGAGGCCTTCCGAATACGGAATCCAGGTTCCCCCGGCGTCAACCGAACATTTTACTTCACTGCCTTTAACGGTTTGGAAAAGACCTGCCAGCATCTTGTTCCCTGGGATCTGAGTCATCTCCGAAGGCGCGACGTCCGACACCTGGTTCCACGACATGCCCCCATCATCGGAACGGAACAATCCAAATTGGTACGGCGTCTTGATTGACGGACAATCCGACGCCGAAGCATAGACGCGATCTTTGACGGCTCTGTCGTACCAGACATCCATGAAATTGTAACCCTTGCAGCCGACAGACCGCCATGTTTCACCGGAATCTGTTGACAGGAAAATCCCATCCCCTTCCGCGACGGCGATCAATTCGCGCGGTTTCAGGGGGTTTCTTGCCAAAGCCTTGCCCATGCGCTTCGATTCTGACCCCTCGCCACGGATCTTCGCCGTCAGGGTCTGTCGGTAGGTGCGTCCGCCATCATCTGAAACGAATGCGCCTGCGGCAACAATTTCCGTCAGCCAACCGGACACGAAAACAAAGCGGTCGGGATTTGACGGATCAATGGACAACGTTCGGATGTGATCGGCGAACTTCCTCCGGAATTCGACAGGCATGTTGCCATGCAGCGCGCGCCAAGTCTCCCCGGCATCGTCCGATCGATAGGGGCCGCCGACGTCAGCGTATGCGTACCAGACCTTTGGATCCGACGGCGCGATGCACACGCCCGTCATGTTCCCTCCGCCTGAAATGGGGAGAAGCCGCCAAGCGCCGGAAGCTCCTCCTCCAAAAGCCGGACAAACAAACGTCAGGGTCATGGCGAAGAATCCAATCAAGCACACCATTTCACAAGCCTTCTGTGTTTCCATCCACGATGGGATCCTCGGCACATGGCAAGTGAACGAAACGTGTGCGTATCCCCTGATAACGATTGTCCAGGATCTTCAGCCCACGGTGTATCTTTGGCGGAGGCTGGCTCATGTCTCGTCCTTCGACTTCCGCCACGATAAAGCCGTCCCATCCGCCTCTCGAATTGAAATCGACAAAGGCATTGTCCCGTATCGTCATGTCGGCGGTGCGCCCGCATTCGCCCCAATATCCAGACAGATCGTTGATCAAGAGGGCAAGCCCTCGCTCAAAGCGATTTCGTTCAATGATGTAGGGGCTGCGGCCCGAAAGGCGGAGGTGCATTGTATCATGAAAATACGAATCACGGATGCGAACGAGACGAGGTGTAGCCGACACATTTTCGACTCGGGTCCCCACCGGGCAGGCTCCAACTTCACGGTCTAATGTCAGCTCGACATCGACATCGGACATGAACCTTGCTGTGACAATGCGGGCGCTTCCGATCACGTCACGTCGCGGCAATTCTGCCGAAAGTTCGATCCAATCGCCATCTCGAAACGGATTCGCGCCACGTACGCTACGGTAAATTGGAGACACGACAAGTTTATTGCCTTCTGAAGAAGACACCTTCATGTAGATGCCATGGATGTTCATCGCGTCGTCCATCGAATAAGACATTTCGGAGTCCCGAACTTCGACCCTTCCTCGGTTGTTTACGACGAACAGGCAGTCGGCGGTGATCGAAACCTTCGACCCAGGACGGGGAACCACGCGATAACGGTCAACGAGTAGATCCTCGGTGAAGAGAGACACGATGCCCATCCCGTCGCCGCTCTCCATTTTCACGTTCTGCACCGTGACTTTTTTCGACTCCGAGATGAAGATGCCGCAACGCTCCCGCCCGTTCAACAACATGGCGAGAGGTTCGCCTTCTTTATAGGGCAGGCGGTCGATGCACCCATTCATGTCCTGATGTCGATTGTGTACGTAGACTGTCCCGTCCTTGCCGTCTTCGGCAACGGCATTCATGAAAGTCGACGGCATGCCAACACGCGAGCAGTTTTTGTTCGCCAGGAAGAGGAAATGGATGGCGCAACGACTGAGCGCATGCAAGGGGATTGCGCTTTTGCGCGAGTCGAAGACCCCTAAATCCGTTTCGACCAACAGAGCCCCGTCCTCAATTTTCCACGAAACGCCATCGTTGAATTTGAGCGAAAAACCATCCTCATTCGCCTTGACGATTGTGAATTCCACATAGGAAGGCCGAAATGCACGCGACGTGAAATTCTTGATGCAGATGTTCTCGGAGCTTTCGACGGCAATTGGGAATACGTTTCCATGCCAGACAAACAACGAATCTCCGCCGTCCAGCGTGATGTCTTTTCGTTGGACAAGGTCAAACAGAATCTTTTTTCCACCGGAAGAGCCGTTCACCATCTTGATGAAACGATTCGTGGTCCCTTCTTCAAAAAAATGGTATTCCCCTTTTTCAAAACGGACCACGCCCCCGTCGGGAACCGCGGACATGGCTTTTACAACATCGGGCGTCCTGTTTCCGGCTCCCGCTTTAATGACGACTTCTCCATTGGCGCCACATGCCGACAGCGCCGTCAAGCAGCAGAAACACGATGCGACCAATCCAGCTTCTTCTTTTTTCATCTTGTCAACTCTTTCCCTTTCTGACGCAATTCGTCTAGAATCGCAATGCGCATCGAATGCCTATCGAATGACAAGGACGACGCCAAACCTGCGGGCTTCCAAAAAGGCGGCCTCTTCGCGAGCGACGGCATGATGCCGCAATTCATCAACGGCACCATGAAACCCGTTCCCGCCGACAGTGACGCCTATTGATTCCGCTTCAATCAACCCCGCTTCTGTAGCGGAGTAGATTTCATCATAGTCAAAATAGAGCTTGAGCAAACAACCGCTTTCTTCTTTTTCAAAAACCACTGCAACATGGTGCCAGCATCCGTCTTTCAGAAGAATCGGCGTGTTGAGCGTCCGTGCCGTCCCTCGAACGAAGAAGTCGCCACCTGCGGTCAATTGCCAAACAGGCGTGTTCGTTGTTGCCGAAGAGGTCAACGCAAGGACAGGAACCGCGCTTGACGTTTCCTGGGACACTTTGAGAAACGCCTCGGTCGTCCCCTGCGAGCCATCCAACGCACCGGTGGGCGGATAGACAACCGTTCCCGGGGAAAGGAGAAGCCCAAATTCATTCGTCAAAGCAAACGTTCGTCCAACATCCGTGACGAGAGGAGAAACGCAACCTCTTCTCGAAAACGCAACGGAGCCATCCTTCTCTCCAGACAAATGGTATTTGGAGCTCGAATCCAATACGGAGCCCCAATCCGAATTCTCGTATCTTGCGACAAGATCGCGTGAAACTCCGACAATCGACTCGTCCGTCAAAAACTCCGGCACGCGCAATGCTCGTTGCGTTATTCTGACTTCATCATACGTCGCTTCATTAGGGCCGTCCTTCAACCCCCAATGTTCAATCTTCCATCCGCCGCCAAGCAGAAAAGCCGGCGTTCCAGACGACGGCGAGAAGTCGCCTGTTACATTCTGATATGTCTGAAAAAGCCTGTAGTCGACATAAAACGACATTTGTTTACGCTGAACATCGTAGACAACGGCCAAATGATGCCATGCGCCATCCATGATGCGGAGCGAGGTCCCATTCACATCCCCATGTCGCGCAACACCTTCGACCGAAGTTGCGAGATTTCCGGACATGTCGAAGAAATAAGCCCATGTTGTGGCTCGCTCGTTCATGGACATGAAATAGGCATAATACTTCGGGGCGTTCACCTCGAACTTCGCATACGTCTCGATTGTGAACGATTGGGTTCCGTTCAATTTTGCAGCGTCTTCGACCACCAATCCGAAACCCGCATTGCCATTTCCCTCCGGCCCGGCTTGTGCAGGGTCTGTTTTTCCATAATACGACCCAATGTTTCCAACGGGCAAATCGGTTCCATTGTTCCCGTACAATGTCCCGCATGGAACATTGGTATGCAACGAGTGGAATGTTTCAACATTCATTGCTCGACGCGATGTCGGCATGGTATCTCTTAAATGGACGGTCCGCGCCAAAACATTGCTGTCAGAGAAGTTAAAATAGGCAATCGTGTCGGCATCGACCGGATAGCTTCCTGCCGACAAGAATTCGCCCGGCGCCAAAACCCGAGTCGTGATTCGAAATTCGTCATAGGATCCCCCGCTCACGAGCGCCTGGTACAGGCCATCACCCCATGCTCCGGCCGCTAAATAAAGCGCATCCGACGTTGCAGAGGCTATGGGCCACGACATGCCCGCCGCTTCGCCAATTTGGATTCCGTCAAGATACGCCTTCATCGTATCCGCCGCCTTGTCGAACGTGATCGCATAATGGTGCCACATCCCATCACGCATGTCTTGTGTCAATATTATTGGGCTCGCTTCTCCTAATTGGCAGCCCAATTGTCCTGTTTCCCTGGCAATTAAAAAATAGAAATTGTCGTGGCGGTGCATTAGATATACAAAGGGATCTTGCCCGGTTCCTGTGAAGCCAGTCTGGTCTGCGCGAAAGAAGAATTCAGCCGTGAAGCTTTCGCTCAATGCCGATGTGTCCGCCATTTTCCAGCGCCCTTGTGAAAAGAAACGATACGCCAAGGCATTCGTCTTGCCTTGACAGGCATCCCCGGCCCAAATAAACGGCATTGCCTCCACGCTGATTTGCGCAGGCATTTCCGACGCTGGGCTTGAAAACTGGATGCTGGGGGCCATTCCACCCACAGCCAACTCATTGCATTCGCCCCCTGCCGTGACCGGCTGCCCGCCTGAAAAGTAGGCAAGGGTCTCCTCCGTCACAACGGAATGGCTTGCGGCTGTCGCCGCACCGTTCATTGTCATGAGAAGTGTCGCCGCCAAGAATCTGATCGCGCTTTCAATTCCTTTGTGTTTCATTGTGTGCCTCATTCCTCACAAACCTGTGGTTGGTTGTTTGCACTGTGGAAGGCTTGTCCAGTTTTGCACGACGCATCACGACATGATTCCTTCCACAAGATTTGATCAATAGTTTAGACTATTTAATTCATTTGAAAAAGACCTCTAATTCGGCAAAAAGTCACGATTCTGGAAATGGGATTTGAAATTTGAAACTTGAAACCGGGACGGGCCGGGACGGCTTCGTCGAGCGGGTTTTGGGCAAGATTGTTGAAATCAAAAAAACCCTTGGCAAAACCAAGGGGCCGGTAAAAGGCAAGGTTGGAAACCCGTGCCCCTTTGCCTTGCGGCAGCGTCGTTCACGTATCCGTTCAAGCGAAGCGGTTCACATGCAAGGCGTCGGGACATTGTGAATTCTCTCGTTTCGCACGTTGTTTCCGCTCATGGTCGCTTGTCCTTCAAACTTCCGGGAAAAATTCTTTTCTACCGCACCATGTTCATTTGTCGATCAAACTCGACAAACTACGCGTCCAGACTCCACTGCCTCGTGTAATGATAAACAGTCTTTCGCGATCGACAACAAGCATGGCCACGGTGCCCGTCGGCACGTTCATGCCATCGGGTACGGTTTGCCAGTTCTCACCACCGTCTTGAGAAAGCCAAATTTCCGTGCCGTCTGCCGTTGTCGCAACAACAAGCCCTCGTGTATGGGCGTCGAAGGCCACCGAGAAACCAAGCCTCTCCGACTGAGGCAGCTTGCGAGAAACGACACGTCCCCCCTCCGTTACCTCGTCAATGCCTTGCTCGCCTGCCACAAGAAATCGGCCTGGAGAGAACGGATCGGCGGCACAGACAAACCTGCCGCGTCCGCAGGATATCTTCACGGGAAGCCACTGATCAGCCGACCGGTCCAGATAAAAGGCCTGATCCTCTACCGGGCTGAACGTCAGTGCGCTTCCATCAGTTGAGAACACCAACTGCGAAGGCCAACCGGCCGGTCCGCCATACCAGAATTCTTCCGGACGATAGAACGCTGGAACCTCTGGCAATCCATTTCCGTACCATTCCCAAGAGTCCCCCCCGTCTGTTGATCGATAGATTCCGCCCAACCCAGGCGCCACCTTCCCTGCGACACAAATCAGGACGTCGTCGGAAATCGGATCGACCGCTGCGGTAAATATGCCGTGCCCCACCTTTTCATATCCGAAATAAGGCATTCCAACGCCTTTTGACAATCGCCAAGATCTTCCACTGTCATCTGAAATGATAAATTGAGCGCCGACCTTTCCGCCAACGGCATAGACTCGCCCAACTTTTTTTGAAGACCAGGCGACAGATGTCGTTCCGCTTGAATAAGGATCCTTGTGGTAGCTCTTGCCGCCGTCTTGAGACGAATATTGTCCAATGTCGGCCAGACCATAAACCAGATTGTCCGCCGAAAAAGGATCGCACGAAATTGTAAAGGGGACAACCTGCTGCATGCCATCACCCCTGGACGTCCAGTTCCGACCGCCATCCCACGATTCCCAGAGCATGAACCAATCCACCGTCAGCAGATGGTTTTCATTTTCCGGATCAACTGTGATGTCACAGGTGCACCGTCGATATTTGAGGCGGCATTCCTCCACAAGAGCACACTGGGTCCGAGGGTTCCCAAGTGTCATCGATTCGACGGGGATGGACTCCCAACGACTGTCTTTGGGGCTTCGACGATAAAGACGACCAATCCAATCCGCGACAAGAACATGGTTGCTCGTGGCGGCCATGGCGATGCAAGTGCCTTGGCGAGTTGGATCGTCGCCTTCTTTTGGGGACGGGAGGCCTTCCGAATACGGAATCCAGGTTCCCCCGGCGTCAACCGAACATTTTACTTCACTGCCTTTAACGGTTTGGAAAAGACCTGCCAGCATCTTGTTCCCTGGGATCTGAGTCATCTCCGAAGGCGCGACGTCCGACACCTGGTTCCACGACATGCCCCCATCATCGGAACGGAACAATCCAAATTGGTACGGCGTCTTGATTGACGGACAATCCGACGCCGAAGCATAGACGCGATCTTTGACGGCTCTGTCGTACCAGACATCCATGAAATTGTAACCCTTGCAGCCGACAGACCGCCATGTTTCACCGGAATCTGTTGACAGGAAAATCCCATCCCCTTCCGCGACGGCGATCAATTCGCGCGGTTTCAGGGGGTTTCTTGCCAAAGCCTTGCCCATGCGCTTCGATTCTGACCCCTCGCCACGGATCTTCGCCGTCAGGGTCTGTCGGTAGGTGCGTCCGCCATCATCTGAAACGAATGCGCCTGCGGCAACAATTTCCGTCAGCCAACCGGACACGAAAACAAAGCGGTCGGGATTTGACGGATCAATGGACAACGTTCGGATGTGATCGGCGAACTTCCTCCGGAATTCGACAGGCATGTTGCCATGCAGCGCGCGCCAAGTCTCCCCGGCATCGTCCGATCGATAGGGGCCGCCGACGTCAGCGTATGCGTACCAGACCTTTGGATCCGACGGCGCGATGCACACGCCCGTCATGTTCCCTCCGCCTGAAATGGGGAGAAGCCGCCAAGCGCCGGAAGCTCCTCCTCCAAAAGCCGGACAAACAAACGTCAGGGTCATGGCGAAGAATCCAATCAAGCACACCATTTCACAAGCCTTCTGTGTTTCCATCCACGATGGGATCCTCGGCACATGGCAAGTGAACGAAACGTGTGCGTATCCCCTGATAACGATTGTCCAGGATCTTCAGCCCACGGTGTATCTTTGGCGGAGGCTGGCTCATGTCTCGTCCTTCGACTTCCGCCACGATAAAGCCGTCCCATCCGCCTCTCGAATTGAAATCGACAAAGGCATTGTCCCGTATCGTCATGTCGGCGGTGCGCCCGCATTCGCCCCAATATCCAGACAGATCGTTGATCAAGAGGGCAAGCCCTCGCTCAAAGCGATTTCGTTCAATGATGTAGGGGCTGCGGCCCGAAAGGCGGAGGTGCATTGTATCATGAAAATACGAATCACGGATGCGAACGAGACGAGGTGTAGCCGACACATTTTCGACTCGGGTCCCCACCGGGCAGGCTCCAACTTCACGGTCTAATGTCAGCTCGACATCGACATCGGACATGAACCTTGCTGTGACAATGCGGGCGCTTCCGATCACGTCACGTCGCGGCAATTCTGCCGAAAGTTCGATCCAATCGCCATCTCGAAACGGATTCGCGCCACGTACGCTACGGTAAATTGGAGACACGACAAGTTTATTGCCTTCTGAAGAAGACACCTTCATGTAGATGCCATGGATGTTCATCGCGTCGTCCATCGAATAAGACATTTCGGAGTCCCGAACTTCGACCCTTCCTCGGTTGTTTACGACGAACAGGCAGTCGGCGGTGATCGAAACCTTCGACCCAGGACGGGGAACCACGCGATAACGGTCAACGAGTAGATCCTCGGTGAAGAGAGACACGATGCCCATCCCGTCGCCGCTCTCCATTTTCACGTTCTGCACCGTGACTTTTTTCGACTCCGAGATGAAGATGCCGCAACGCTCCCGCCCGTTCAACAACATGGCGAGAGGTTCGCCTTCTTTATAGGGCAGGCGGTCGATGCACCCATTCATGTCCTGATGTCGATTGTGTACGTAGACTGTCCCGTCCTTGCCGTCTTCGGCAACGGCATTCATGAAAGTCGACGGCATGCCAACACGCGAGCAGTTTTTGTTCGCCAGGAAGAGGAAATGGATGGCGCAACGACTGAGCGCATGCAAGGGGATTGCGCTTTTGCGCGAGTCGAAGACCCCTAAATCCGTTTCGACCAACAGAGCCCCGTCCTCAATTTTCCACGAAACGCCATCGTTGAATTTGAGCGAAAAACCATCCTCATTCGCCTTGACGATTGTGAATTCCACATAGGAAGGCCGAAATGCACGCGACGTGAAATTCTTGATGCAGATGTTCTCGGAGCTTTCGACGGCAATTGGGAATACGTTTCCATGCCAGACAAACAACGAATCTCCGCCGTCCAGCGTGATGTCTTTTCGTTGGACAAGGTCAAACAGAATCTTTTTTCCACCGGAAGAGCCGTTCACCATCTTGATGAAACGATTCGTGGTCCCTTCTTCAAAAAAATGGTATTCCCCTTTTTCAAAACGGACCACGCCCCCGTCGGGAACCGCGGACATGGCTTTTACAACATCGGGCGTCCTGTTTCCGGCTCCCGCTTTAATGACGACTTCTCCATTGGCGCCACATGCCGACAGCGCCGTCAAGCAGCAGAAACACGATGCGACCAATCCAGCTTCTTCTTTTTTCATCTTGTCAACTCTTTCCCTTTCTGACGCAATTCGTCTAGAATCGCAATGCGCATCGAATGCCTATCGAATGACAAGGACGACGCCAAACCTGCGGGCTTCCAAAAAGGCGGCCTCTTCGCGAGCGACGGCATGATGCCGCAATTCATCAACGGCACCATGAAACCCGTTCCCGCCGACAGTGACGCCTATTGATTCCGCTTCAATCAACCCCGCTTCTGTAGCGGAGTAGATTTCATCATAGTCAAAATAGAGCTTGAGCAAACAACCGCTTTCTTCTTTTTCAAAAACCACTGCAACATGGTGCCAGCATCCGTCTTTCAGAAGAATCGGCGTGTTGAGCGTCCGTGCCGTCCCTCGAACGAAGAAGTCGCCACCTGCGGTCAATTGCCAAACAGGCGTGTTCGTTGTTGCCGAAGAGGTCAACGCAAGGACAGGAACCGCGCTTGACGTTTCCTGGGACACTTTGAGAAACGCCTCGGTCGTCCCCTGCGAGCCATCCAACGCACCGGTGGGCGGATAGACAACCGTTCCCGGGGAAAGGAGAAGCCCAAATTCATTCGTCAAAGCAAACGTTCGTCCAACATCCGTGACGAGAGGAGAAACGCAACCTCTTCTCGAAAACGCAACGGAGCCATCCTTCTCTCCAGACAAATGGTATTTGGAGCTCGAATCCAATACGGAGCCCCAATCCGAATTCTCGTATCTTGCGACAAGATCGCGTGAAACTCCGACAATCGACTCGTCCGTCAAAAACTCCGGCACGCGCAATGCTCGTTGCGTTATTCTGACTTCATCATACGTCGCTTCATTAGGGCCGTCCTTCAACCCCCAATGTTCAATCTTCCATCCGCCGCCAAGCAGAAAAGCCGGCGTTCCAGACGACGGCGAGAAGTCGCCTGTTACATTCTGATATGTCTGAAAAAGCCTGTAGTCGACATAAAACGACATTTGTTTACGCTGAACATCGTAGACAACGGCCAAATGATGCCATGCGCCATCCATGATGCGGAGCGAGGTCCCATTCACATCCCCATGTCGCGCAACACCTTCGACCGAAGTTGCGAGATTTCCGGACATGTCGAAGAAATAAGCCCATGTTGTGGCTCGCTCGTTCATGGACATGAAATAGGCATAATACTTCGGGGCGTTCACCTCGAACTTCGCATACGTCTCGATTGTGAACGATTGGGTTCCGTTCAATTTTGCAGCGTCTTCGACCACCAATCCGAAACCCGCATTGCCATTTCCCTCCGGCCCGGCTTGTGCAGGGTCTGTTTTTCCATAATACGACCCAATGTTTCCAACGGGCAAATCGGTTCCATTGTTCCCGTACAATGTCCCGCATGGAACATTGGTATGCAACGAGTGGAATGTTTCAACATTCATTGCTCGACGCGATGTCGGCATGGTATCTCTTAAATGGACGGTCCGCGCCAAAACATTGCTGTCAGAGAAGTTAAAATAGGCAATCGTGTCGGCATCGACCGGATAGCTTCCTGCCGACAAGAATTCGCCCGGCGCCAAAACCCGAGTCGTGATTCGAAATTCGTCATAGGATCCCCCGCTCACGAGCGCCTGGTACAGGCCATCACCCCATGCTCCGGCCGCTAAATAAAGCGCATCCGACGTTGCAGAGGCTATGGGCCACGACATGCCCGCCGCTTCGCCAATTTGGATTCCGTCAAGATACGCCTTCATCGTATCCGCCGCCTTGTCGAACGTGATCGCATAATGGTGCCACATCCCATCACGCATGTCTTGTGTCAATATTATTGGGCTCGCTTCTCCTAATTGGCAGCCCAATTGTCCTGTTTCCCTGGCAATTAAAAAATAGAAATTGTCGTGGCGGTGCATTAGATATACAAAGGGATCTTGCCCGGTTCCTGTGAAGCCAGTCTGGTCTGCGCGAAAGAAGAATTCAGCCGTGAAGCTTTCGCTCAATGCCGATGTGTCCGCCATTTTCCAGCGCCCTTGTGAAAAGAAACGATACGCCAAGGCATTCGTCTTGCCTTGACAGGCATCCCCGGCCCAAATAAACGGCATTGCCTCCACGCTGATTTGCGCAGGCATTTCCGACGCTGGGCTTGAAAACTGGATGCTGGGGGCCATTCCACCCACAGCCAACTCATTGCATTCGCCCCCTGCCGTGACCGGCTGCCCGCCTGAAAAGTAGGCAAGGGTCTCCTCCGTCACAACGGAATGGCTTGCGGCTGTCGCCGCACCGTTCATTGTCATGAGAAGTGTCGCCGCCAAGAATCTGATCGCGCTTTCAATTCCTTTGTGTTTCATTGTGTGCCTCATTCCTCACAAACCTGTGGTTGGTTGTTTGCACTGTGGAAGGCTTGTCCAGTTTTGCACGACGCATCACGACATGATTCCTTCCACAAGATTTGATCAATAGTTTAGACTATTTAATTCATTTGAAAAAGACCTCTAATTCGGCAAAAAGTCACGATTCTGGAAATGGGATTTGAAATTTGAAACTTGAAACCGGGACGGGACGGGACGGCTTCGTCGAGCGGGTTTTGGGCAAGATTGTTTCATAGGGGTCTGTCCCCTGTTCTGTTTCTTCCCTGTTTCTTTCAAATTCAGTGCCCTTCGAGTCAACAGTGAGTGGGAAAAGGAAAGGGGCACGGGTTTTCAAACCCGTGGACGAACACGGACAGGAATGTCCGTGCCCCTGTTTCCGAGGCGCACCGCGCCGGGACGCGGGCGAATGGCGGTGCGCCGGGACGGCGTCGCCCGCCTCCCCACCATGATCTCGAAGAAACCGTCGAAGCATGGGGGGCTGTGCGTATGGGGATGTGATCGCGGGTGTGTGTCAGAATCGTGACCTGGTTCCTTGAGTTTCCATGAAACATGGAGGCATTCCTGATGCCAAATTCAAAATCAACAGGCACATTGGACGTGGGAGCGGCAGCCTGCCAGTCCTCACATCCCTCTCTGTTTCCGTCGAAAACCGAAAAACAACCCCGAAAAGCATCCCCGCCAACGGTGGAATAACGCTTGCTTTTTTGTGAAAAATCAAGCACAATGTCTCATCAAGAAGTAGCACAATCCTGTCCATAAAAAGACAGTCACCGTGACCCTTGACGTTTCAGGATTCGCTTCTAAATGGATGTCGGCTACACGCCATGTTAGGCAACGGTGGCTCCCACGGAGAAAAATGATGAGCGTAAACGCATGGTTGCATGTCGCGATCGGTTTGGGGGTCTTGTCCCTGGGATATGCCCTGTTCCTTTACTATTGGGTGAGCGCCCAGGATGCGGGAGGCGAGAAGGAGCGCCAGATCGCGGGCTACATCCAGGATGGCGCCCGCGCGTATCTGAAGAAGCTCTATGGCACGCTGGCCAAGCTGGTGGCCGTTCTGGCCGTGTTCATGGCGCTGGTGTTCAGCATCGACATGATCAAGTCGGTGGAGCTGCGCCACATCGTGGGGGTGGAGGGCAAGCCGCTGGAAGGCGTCTGGACGGCGCTGGCCTTCGTGGCGGGCGCGGCCTGCTCCGCGCTCGCCGGCTACCTCGGCATGAGCATCGCCGTGAAGGCGAACCTGCGATCCGCGGTGGCGGCCAAGAAGGGGCTCAACCCGGCGTTCAGGGTCGCGTTCTACGCGGGCGCCGTGCTGGGCATGGCCATGGTCGGCACGGCGGTCATCGGGATCTCCGCGATCTACATGTTCACGGGCGACCCCGAGATCATCCTCGGGTTCTCGCTGGGCGCCTCGGCGATGGCGCTGCTCGCCAAGGCGGGCGGCGGCATCTTCACGAAGACCGCGGACATCGCGGCCGACCTGGTGGGCAAGGTCGAGACGGGCATCCCCGAGGACGACCCGCGCAACCCGGCCGTCATCGCCGACAACGTGGGCGACAACGTGGGCGACGTCGCCGGCACGGGCGCCGACATCTTCGACTCGTACGTCGCGGCCGTGGTCGCGGCGATGATCCTGGGCATCGGCGTCGGGCGCAGCGTGGGCGGCGCCGTCGGCGGGGACGAGCGCTTCTACGTCGTCTTCCCGATCGTGCTGTGCGCGGTGGGCATCGTGTCCAGCTTCATCGGCATCCAGTTCGTGCGCGTGGGCAGGGACGGGCGGCCGGGGGCGGCCCTCAACCGCGGCACGGTGATCACGTGCGTCATCTTCGCCGTCCTCGCCTCGCTGCTCGTATGGCTGGGCGGCATCAACTGGGGCGTGCTGATCGCGACGATCGCCGGCCTTTTGATCGCCGTTCTGATCGGCTTCTGCACGGACTACTACACGAACGACGAGCGCAAGCCGGTGCAGCACGTCGCGGAAATGTCGAAGTCCGGCTCCGCGATCACCATCATCACCGGCATCAGCTACGGCTTCATCTCCACCTTGCCGAGCATCGTCGGCATCGCCATCGCCATGCTCGTGTCGTACTTCTCGGCGGAGGCGTTCGGCATCGGCGGCATCTACGGCATCGGCATCGCGGCGGTGGGCATGCTGTCCATCACGAGCGTCATCGTGTCGGCCGACGCTTACGGCCCCATCGTCGACAACGCCAAGGGCATCGCCGAAATGTCCGGCATGGGGCACGAAGTGGTGGAGCGCTGCGACACGCTCGACTCCGCCGGCAACACCGCCAAGGCGATCACCAAGGGCTTTGCGATCAGCGCGGCGGCGCTCACCGTGCTCGCGCTCTTCGCCGCGTACGGCGAAGTGCTCGCGGCGCTGGGGATCGACCTGGACATCGACCTGCAGCAGCCCGTGGTGCTCGTGGGCGTGCTGCTCGGCGCAATATGCCCGCCGGTGTTCTCGGCGCTGCTCATGATGGCGGTCACCGACAACGCCTTCATCATGATCGAAGAGATTCGCGCGCAGTTCCGCGCCAAGCCCGGCATTCTCAAGGGCACCGAGCTGCCGGACTACGCGCGCTGCGTCTCCATCGCCTCGTCGGGCGCCCTCACATCCCTCGTCAAGCCGGCGATCATCGCCGTCGTGGTTCCCATTGTGGTGGGGCTGCTGCTGGGCACGGACGCCCTGGGCGGCTTCCTCGCCGGCTCGATATTCACCGGCGTGATCTTCGCCATGTTCATGTCGAACGCGGGCGGCCTGTGGGACAATGGCAAGAAATACATCGAAGCAGGCCATTTCGGCGGCCCGGGCTCCGAGGCCCACAAGGCCTCGGTGGTTGGCGACACCGTCGGCGACCCGTTCAAGGACACGGCCGGCCCGTCGATCAACACGCTCATCACGGTGATGTCGCTCGTGTGCTCCCTGTTCGCGCCGGTCATCGCGGCGCTGTCGATCCGAAACTTCCTCTAACCCCGGCAAGACGCCGATCAAATCCACTGTATTGCAACGAAACGCGGCGGGCGCCGCACGCGCGCCGCGGCGTGCCAATTGAAACGGAGGCTCAACCATGGCAACCTACCTGTATCTCTCCCTTGTCCCCGAGGCATTGATCGTCTCCATGTTAAACCCGGATGAGTTCGGGGCGTACTATGCCTGCGGCATGATGCGAAAATCGCGCGGCCAGGCCATGTTCGTCGCCGTGGACCCCAAATTCCGCAGCCGGGACTTCAAGATCGACGACGCGCTGAAACGCTGCGTGATGCACGAGAACGGCGATCCGAAAAGCTCCGTCTACGTCTCCGTGTACCGCGTCGCCGAGCGCATCCCCATCTCCGCGATCGGTTCGCTGTACCTCACCACGAACGACGGCCGCGTGGCCGAACTGGCCAGGCTCGCGCCCCCCGCCGACATCGACGACGGACTGCACTTGTACCAGGAGCTTCTCCCCACGCGCCCCATGGTGGCAAGCACGAAAAGCCCGCTCGCGTTCTACGAGTTCATGACGAACAAGGACGGGGACAACCTCTTCGCCCTGCCCGCCATGTATTTCGCGGATCTGCGGCTCGGCGAGCTGGCCACCAATCCGGAGTTCGGCGGCTGCGACGACCTGCCCTACGAAAACATCGACCACTTGCGCCAATGCCTGACGGACATCCGCGCGCGCAAGGCGCCGACGAAAATCGTGGACCGCAACCACTCCGTCGTGTTCCCGTATCGCCTGGTGCGCACCGGGTTCTACTTCGGATGCGGCAACGACGTCGCCTTCTATCAGATGCCGTCCAAGGAAGAGATGATGGACAAATACTACAACTGGTGGCGCTCCTCCCAGGTGTAGGCAAATGAACGCATCGCCTTCCTCGTCTGATCTTCGCGCGCGCATCCTCGGCTGTTGGCTCGGCAGGTGCATCGGCGGAACGCTCGGCGCGCCAACCGAAGGGCAGCCCGGCCCCCTGCATCAGCACAATTCGACAAGCGCGCGTTCGAGCACGGCGGCGCAATAGCCGCAGTGATGGCAACGGCGATCGCACGTGGAGACGGTTTGAAACCAGTCGTCCGGAAAGCGCGCGTTGTCGATGACGTTCGGAGCAAGCAAGGGGGAAAAACCCGGCTCCATGAGATCGACAAGGTTGCCGGCGTAGCGGCCGCGGACATAGGCGCCAATCACCACGTGCGGACGTTCGTGGAGACGCGTCGCGAGTTTGACGAGGTCGATCTTGCCCTCGTAGTGGTGGAGATCCTCGGGGCGAATCCACGTGGCTTGCAGAATCGCCGGCCAATTCGCACGATCCTTCAGGAAGTTCCAGCACGTGTAGGGCAAGAGCCCTTCCAGGTTCTCGGCGGCGGCGACTTCGGACTCATGGGCCACGAGGTTGTCGTGGAAGATCTGGCCGGAGCAATCGCGCAAGCAGCCGCTGTTGGCAAGCAAGACCAGCTTCTTGCCGTGCTCCACCGCCCATGCCTTCAAGTCGGCGAGGTGTTCGAGGTCGCGGTTGAAGTCGCGCTGCACATGGTAGCTGTCGAAGCGGTCGGCAAGGTACGCCATGCCGGCAACGGAGCCGATGCGCATGTTGACCGACGCCCGGACATCGATCGCCGGAAATCGCCGCTTGATCAGCCACGCGACGGCGGGGGAGGTGGTGGTCGCCACCTCGACGCCGCCGACGCGCTCCTCTGCGTAGCGCAAAATGCGCACAATCTCCTCTTCGAGCGCAACGCTCATGGCTTCGCCGCCGTAGCAGTTCGCGTTGAAGAGAATGTCGAGGCGCTTGCCCATCGCGCGCAACCGCGTCAGGTCGTCCATGAAACGTTCGAATGCCGCAGCGTTCAGTCGGCCGTTTGCAAGCCCCACGGGGGAACGCCCGCTGGCGTGCCCAGGCCAGGCGAAGAAGACTTCGGCGACGGCGTCGCCAAACGGGGCGACGAGATCGACGAAGGATTCTTCATCCGGCGCGGCAAGCTGGTAGCCGACGGCGAATTCGGTCATGGCTAGTCGGCCTCGGTCTTGACGGGCTCCTTCGGGGCGGCGGAGGCGGGGGCGGGGGCGGACGCATCGCCGAAGACCGGATCGGGCGCGGAGTCCGCAGGGTTGATCGGACTGTCCTTCGCGATCTGCTCCCAATCGACCTTCCATGTCGGACGACGGCGGAAGGGCTTTTCGAACTTGTTCTCGACGGCGCCGCGGGCCTCCATGGCGATCATGCAAGCGCGGGTGCAGCCCCGTGCGCCGCAGATGGCCTGCCCGGTGTTGTACAGGTTGCGCGGCTTCTTGAAGAACGGGCTCCACCAGCCGGGTTTCTTGCGGACGTTGTACGCAGGATCGACGTAGTCGGGCATGCCATTGTCAGCGGTCTTGATCTCGGCGCCGACGAAACAGGTGTTGCAGCGATTCACATCAATGTCGGCCCATTCGACATCGTAGCCCCCAAGCTTGACCTTGACGGACTTGTCCTTGGGAATCGCGCCGGCCGGACATTGCGACACACAAGCCATGCAACGGTTGCAGAGCGTGCCGGGCTTGATGACGGGATCAGGCTCAAGCTCAAGGTCGGTGATGACAAGGCCGATGCGCTGGCGGGGCCCGAACTGCTTCGTCAGAAGCATCTTGCTCCAGCCGATCTCCCCGAGGCCGGCGAGATAGGCGGCGATGCGCAGGTGGACGGCCACGTCGGGGTTCGCGCGCCCGGGCGCGACGGGGACGCTGAAATTGTTGCGGTTCCGACCGTGGTTGTCGATGGCGCGCCAGTCGCTCTGGTGGCCGTAGGGAATCGCCTCGTAACCCGCGTCCTCAATGCGCTTGGCAAGGTTGATGACCGTCATGGGCATGTAGAGATAGGTGATGCCACCGTAGCCCATCGAGGAGTAGTTGCTGAAAAAAGTGCCCTCTTCGACGCCGCGGAGGCTGCCGCGCATCACACGGAAGGCCATGGCGACGATGCTCTTGGCCTCGGGCATGATCTGGCGCGGGTCTTGCTGGATGGGTGCGCCCTCCCACCGTTCGATGTTGCCGATGGCTACAGCGTCGGCGCCAAATTCCAGCGCCATTTCCTTGACTTTCCGTGCAGTGAGCATGAGGTTTCTCCATGATGAATGATGATCGGACTATCTTTGCATCGATTCAATGGATGGTAGCAAAATCCCACCGGCGGCGTCAACGCTTGTTTATATACTAGCCGCACTCAGGCTGATGTGCTAAAATCACCGAATCCTTTTTCATTCAAGCAACGCATCATGACTCCAATCCACATCGCCATCATCATGGACGGAAACGGCCGCTGGGCCCAGGCCCGCGGCAAACCGCGTCTCCACGGACACGAGGCCGGCGCCGAAACCGTCCGGCGCGTCATCCGCTCGGCAAAGCGCCATGGCGTGCGTTGTCTCACGCTCTACGCGTTCAGCGTCGAGAACTGGTCGCGTCCGGCGGTGGAGGTGCGCGGGCTGATGTCGCTGCTGGAGCGCTTCCTGACCGAGAACGAGAAGGAGCTGCACGAGAACAAGATCCGGCTGCGCGTCCTGGGGCGGCGAACCGACCTGCCGAAAAAGGTCGACGCCCTGCTCGCCAAGATCGAGGCGGCAACGGCGCACTATTCCGAGGCGACGCTTGTGCTCGCGCTCAGCTACGGCGGGCGGACTGAAATCGCGCATGCCGCGCGTGCGCTGGCCGAAGATGTCGCCGCCGGGCGCATCGCGCCCGAATCCATCGACGAAGCGGCCGTCGCCCGGGCCTTGTACTTGCCGGACATCCCGGATCCCGATCTCATCATCCGGACAAGCGGCGAGCAACGACTAAGCAATTTCCTGCTGTGGCAGAGTGCCTACAGCGAATTCCACTTCACGCCCGTGCTCTGGCCGGATTTCTCGGAGGCGGACTTCGACGCGGCCATCGAGGAATACGGGCGACGCTCCCGCCGGTTCGGCGGTCTTGAACCACGCCAAGAGGCGAAGAAAGGCGGATGAAGGCATGTTGAAGATGCGCGTCATCACCGGTTTCACGGTCGTGCTCATCGTAGCGGGCATTCTCTTCCTGCTTCCAGCGTGGTCGCATCTTTTCCTGCTGTTTGCGGTCTTTGCAATTGCGCAGCTTGAATTTTCCGGCATGGTCCAGCGCAAAGGGCACCACTACGAGCTGACCTCGACCACGCTCTGCGGGGTGGCCTACCTGCTTTTCCTGGCAGCCGAATCCCCCGTCTTCAAAAGCTGTTCCCATTCATTCGCGCCGATCTTGCGCGAACTCGATCTTTCGACCATCATCCTCTGCATCGCGCCCGCCATCCTGCTGGTGCGCGGCGTGTTTCGGCGGAAAGTGGCGTCGGCCATGGAGACTTTTGCGCTGAGCTACGCGGGGTTCTGGTACGTCGCCGTGTTGCTGGGCTTCATGATGCGCATCGCCTACGAGTGGGAGACGGTGCCGGGCGCGACGAACTACACCGGGCGCCTGGCGTTGCTGTTGTTCGTTGCCATCGTCAAGGCAGGCGACATCGGCGCCTACTTCATCGGCACGCGCTTTGGCCGCCGCCGCTTGATTCCCGAAATTTCGCCGAAAAAATCCGTCGAAGGCCTTTGGGGCGGCTATCTTTTCGGCCTGGTCGCGAGCCTCCTCGTCTGGCTGCTCGCCCATGTGTTTGACGAGGGCGCGCTCGGCGAAATGCACTATCCGCTCGTCCACGCCATCCTGCTGCCTTTCATCCTCGTCTCCGCCGGCTCCCTTGGCGATCTGGCTGAATCGCTGATCAAGCGCTCGGTGGACGTCAAAGACTCGGGCGGACGCTTCCCCGGCATGGGCGGCATCCTCGACATTCTCGACAGCCTGCTTTTTGCCGCGCCCGTCGCCTACGTCTATTTTGTCGCCTTCTTGAAGAATTGATGTTGCCATGAACGAACTCTCCCCCACTGCACTGGAAGCAAACGACATTCCACCCCAGCACGACGACATGCCGGCAGAACGCGATGTCATGCCGGCCGAACGCGAACAGACGCCTTCGGAAGAGGTCGCCAACGCCGTCACCCACGGCGTCGGGGCGATCCTCTCGGTCGCCTGCCTCGCCGTGGCCGTGGCGTTTGCCGCAGTCCGAAAGGACGCCTGGGACATCGTGAGCCTGAGCATCTACGGCGCGTCGATGTTCATCCTGTATCTGAGCTCGACGCTCTACCATGCGATTCCCACGCCTCGGGTCAAGGCGGTTTTGAACATTTTCGACCATGCGGCGATTTATCTTCTCATCGCGGGAACGTACACGCCCTTCTGCCTCTCCGGCATGCGCCATTGCAGCCCCGGCTGGGCATGGAGCATTTTCGGCGTGGTCTGGGCTGTCGCGATCTTCGGAATTGTCTTCCAGGCCCTCTTCGTCTCGAAGTATCCGCGCTTTTCGACCGCCACCTATCTGCTGATGGGCTGGATCGTGCTGGTCGCGGTCTATCCGCTCTGGAAGGCGATGGGCACCACGGCCGTGATCTGGATCGCCGTCGGCGGCGTGCTCTACTCGCTTGGCGTCGTCTTCTACGCCATGAAAAACGTCCGCTACATGCACGCCATCTGGCATCTGTTCGTCCTCGGCGGAACGCTCGTGCATTACGGCGTGATCCTCTACTACATTGCACTGGGACTGGGAAAATGACACACGACGCAACATCTCCTCAGTTCCCAGTGCCTGAGGAACTGTTGGTGATCGCAGGCTGGGGCATCTTTCCCCGCCTCGTCGTCGAAGGGGCGCGCGCTGTCGGCGTGAAGCGGATCTCGGTTCTGGCCTTCAAGGGTTCGACCGACCGTGCGACCTGCCGCGCGGCGGACGACTGCCGCCGCATCCCCTTTGGCGATCTCGCGCTGCTCAGGGAATCCATCCAGGGCGCCGGCTGCGCCCATGCCGTTCTCGCCGGACAGATCAATCCGCTCGCGCTCTTCCGCGCGCGCATGGATCGCGACATGCGCGCCGAAATCGCCGCGCTCAAGCTTCGCAACGCCCATACGATCTTCCTGCGCGTCGTCGAGGACATCGAAGCCCGCGACATCACCGTTTTGCCGTCTTCCCTTTTCATGCGCGATCACATTCCGCCGCCCGGGTGCTTCTCCGCCCGTGCGCCCAATGAACAAGAGGCGGACGATCTCGCCTATGGACACGAGATCGCGATGGGCATCTGCAATCTCGACATCGGCCAATGCGTCGTGGTCAAGGACGGCGTCGTACTTGCCGTGGAGGGCTTCGACGGCACAAACGCCACGCTCCGCCGAGGCGGACGCCTGGCGCCCGGAGCCGTCGTTGCCAAAGTCGCCAAAGCAGGCCACGACATGCGCTTCGACATCCCCGTCGTCGGCACAAAGACAATCGCGCTGATGCGCCGCGTCGGCCTGAGCGCGCTGGGCGTCCAGGCGCACCGCGCGCTCGTTCTCGACCTGCCCCGCGTCGTCGAGGCGGCCGACCGGGCCAAAATCGCCCTCGTCGCCTTCGACACCACCCTGCCCCCCGCGCCGATGCTGTAGAGAGTCGCCGGTCGCCAGGGCCGAAGGCTGGTCAAAACGGGGCCTGGGGCGCCCCCAGCCAACACGCCTCGCTACGCTCCGCGCTCTTCTCGCCTTCTCAGAGCAGCCCCGTCACAAACGCCATGAGGATGGCAATGGGAATCGAACCGTCGATTTTGTACAGACGTTCGCCGGAACTCGGCTTCGTCAGGTGCGTCCCATCATATTTGAACAGGCGCGCGCCGGAACTCGGCTTTGTCACGTAGGTTCCATCCCATTTGTACAGACGTTCGCCGGAACTCGGTTTGAGCAAGTACTGCCCATCCCATTTGTACAGACGCTGGCCGTTGCCGGGGATGGTGATGTGCTGCCCATCCCATTTATAGAGTCGTTCGCCGCTCGACGGCTTCATCAGGTGTTGCCCATCCCATTTGTACAAGCGGGCGCCGCTCGATGGCACCGTGATGTAGGAATCCGCCATCGCCGTTGTCGAAACGACCATGCAACCGCATAGAAAACCGAGTATTGTTCTTTTCATGGCATGCTCCTTTTTCCTCTGGGGTTCGACTGGAACTATACGATATTCTCCAATCTTTTTGAAGAACAAAGGAAGCTCCATGCAAAAGCCAAGGAATTTTATTCAACCCGGCGGCGTTTTCGTCTATAATACCGGGCTCAAATGAATTTGGAGAAAAAACACACATGAATCCCATCCCTTTTAAAGCATTGACAATCGCAGGATCCGACACCAGCGGAGGCGCCGGACTGGAAGCCGACCTGAAGACATTCCAGGAACACGGCGTCTATGGCATGGTCGCCCTGACCTGCATCGTCGCCCAGAACCCCGACGCCGACTGGCGCCATGATGTCCACCCGGTCGAGCTCGACATCGTCGAAGCCCAGCTCGACACCGTCCTCAAAGGCATTGGCGTTCATGCCGTCAAGACCGGCATGCTCGCCACCTGCGAACTCATCTCGCGCATTGTCTCCACAATCCAGAAGTACAATGTCCCGAATCTTGTCGTCGACCCCGTGATGGCATGCAAGGGCGCCTCCGCGCCGCTCCACCCCGAGGTTGCCGACGCCCTTCGCGACGAGCTGATGCCGCTTTCCACAGTGATTACGCCGAACCTCTACGAAGCGGGCATTCTCTCGGGCATGGGTCCGCTTTCCACGGTGGAAGACATGGAAGAGGCGGCGCGCCGCCTTTGCAAGGCCGGGGCGCGGACCGTGTTGGTGAAGGGCGGCAGCAAGCTGGCAGGAACAACGCGCGCGATCGACGTGGTCTGCACGGGCAATGCCGTGCAGCACCTTGAATCCGACCTTGTCCCCAATGCCTACACCCATGGCGCCGGATGCACCATTTCGGCCGCCATCGCGGCGAATCTGGCCAAAGGAATGCCAGTTGCCCAGGCGATTGAGAAGGCGAAGATCTTCGAGACCGCGGCAATCCGCGCCTCCTTCCCGCTCAACCGCTGGGTCGGCACCCTCCGCCACGACGCGTGGCGCTCGCCGGTTGGTGGCTAGTGAGCCAGGCGTTCGGAGCGTGTGGGTGCATGAGCGAGGCGCTGTTCTCTGCATCGTTTCAAAGAAAAGGGTTTTCATGTCGTTGACGTCGGAAAAACAGAGCGGCAAGCTCAAGAACACGATGCGGGGCAGTGGATCGGCCGCCTCGAAGTACTTTGCGATCACCTACGGCCCCATGCCGCGGTGGAAGGCCGTCTGCATGGAGCTGACCACCCTCTTCCTCTCGGGCATCCCCGGGGCGCTGGGGCTTTTTCTGCGCGGCAAGCTCTACCGCCCCTTCTTCGCTTCGTTCGGGCGCGGCGTCGCCATCGGGCGCAACGTCGTCTTCCGCCATTCCTGCAAGATCAGCCTCGGCGACGGAGTCGTCATCGACGACCAGGCGGTGGTCGATGCCAAGGGAGACGGCAACGCGGGCATCCAGATCGGCCCGGGCGCCTATGTCGGGCGCAACACGATCATCTATTGCAAGGGCGGCGACATCGCGCTGGGGCGCGACGTGAATCTTTCCGCGAACTGCATCGTCTTTTCCTCCAACCGCCTCGAAATGAAGCCCGGCACGATGGTCGGCGCTTTTTCGTACCTGCTCAGCGGCGGTGAATACGACCACCGTTCGCCGACGCCGTTTTCGCAGCAATCCGGCATGGAGACGAAAGGGCCGCTCGAAATCGGCGCCGGGTGCTGGATCGGGGCGCGGGTGACCGTGCTCGACGGCGCAACGATCGGCGACCGGTGCGCCATCGGCGCCGGCGCGGTCGTGACGCGGCCGCTGCCGCCCCGCTCGCTGGCCGTCGGCGTCCCCGCAAAAGCCATCGGCGCCGTCACGCCCGAAACTCCCGAGCCTCCCGACAACCTTCCTGCTGACGTCCGTCCGGCAACATGATAGAATGACGCCATGAATCTTCGACCCCTGTTGTTCAAGCCCGTCTATCGCGACTACGTCTGGGGAGGCGACCGCATTCGCGAGCAGTTCGATCGCGCGGCGGCACCCTCTCCTTGTGCGGAATCGTGGGAGGTCAGCGCACATCCCGACGGCATGAGCGTCGTTGAAGGCGGCCCCTGCGCCGGCAAGACGCTGGCCGACCTCTGCGCCGAATTCGGCAGGGAAATCCTCGGCTCCCACAGCGCGGATGGGCACTTCCCCATCCTCGTCAAGCTCATCGACGCGAAGACGCGCCTGAGCGTCCAGGTGCATCCCGACGAAGCCGCCGCCGAACGCCATGGCGGGGAGGCCAAGACGGAAATGTGGTACATTCTCGACGCGGCGCCGGGCGCGTTCGTCTGCGCCGGCCTCAAGCCCGGCATCGGGCCGCGCCACTTCGACGACGCCATCCGCAGCGGCAAGGTCGCCGCCACGCTGCGCACCCTCCCCGTCGTGCCGGGAAGAGCCGTCTACATTCCCGGCGGGCTTGTGCACGCCATCGGCGACCACTGCCTGATTCTCGAAGTCCAGCAGAGCTCCAACACGACGTATCGCGTTTACGACTGGGATCGCGTCGATCACGAAGGCAAACCGCGTCCGCTCCATGTCAAGCAGGCGATGGAAGTCATCGACTGGCGCGCGCCCGAGCTCGAGCTGATCGCTTCGATCCCCATGAACGCCGCCGCCGCAGGCAACAAACGCGACCGCGTCCTGCGGTGCGACTTCTTCACGATGGAACGGTTTTCGCTCACCGTGCCGGAGCCTTTCGAGTCCGATGGCGCTTCGTTCCGGGTGCTGTTCGCGCCGGATCACGATGTCGCGATCACCTGGGCCGACGGCCGGGAGACGCTGCCCGCCGGGCGTTCGTGCCTCATTCCAGCGGCCATGCCGCCCTACACGCTCGCACCAGCAGGTGCTGCTGCGACTGTGCTTGCCGTGGAGGTCTGACAACGATGAACACGCCCACCGATCGAAACGCCGGCTTCTCGTTGCTTGTCGCCGTTCTGCTTGTCGCCATCGTCGTGCTGGCGGTCGCGACGGTGCTTCCGTTGCTCCGAAAGGCGCAGGAAGGCGTCGCCGTCGAAAAGACGGCGATCCAATTGAAGTACTGCAACGACGCGGTGCACCGCATCCTCAAGGAGCGGAGCCCCGTCACGAATCGCGCAGACATGACCTACGGCATCATCACCAATGCGCTGGCAAGCTGGGGCAAGCCGCCCTTCGCGTGGCCTCCCGAAGTGGATCTCGCCACATTCGACGCCACATCGACCAACGGCCCGTCCGTGGGCGTGCGCCTGAAGTCGGGCGTGCGAACCGTGACGTCCCAAGACGTCACGGTGCCGCAATAGCTTCTTGTCGTTCTTAAGTGTATCAGCCAACGCGCAGCACGCTGTTGAGCGTGCCGAGGCCGTTTTGCGTCCAGTCGCGATCCGGATCGGGATCAAGCGTCCAAATGCCGTTGATCACGAACTTGTACTCGTAGATTCCCGGGGGCAGGGTCAGCGTCGCGGTGAAGACGCCATCGCCGCGCTTGTCGACGAGCTTCTTGTCGGTCGCATTCCATTCGTTGAAGGATCCGGCGACATAGACCGTGCTGCCCTGATCCGCCTTGACGGAGAGCGTGACGCGCTTTCTGGCGACGGCCTTCCTGGCCTCTTCGCAGCAGGCCTTCGCGGCCGTGGCTTTTCTAGTTTTTGTCGTTTTTGGTTTTTTAGTTGCAGGCATGGTTGCCTCCTTGTTCATTGCCAGAGCTCAATGCTTCTGGTTGCTTGTTTGTTCTTTGAAATGCGACCTGATTTTATACGATTCCAGGAATCTGCACAAGCATTCTTTTTAATCAACCAACCATCAGGCCGACTCGTCTTATCGACCGCCTGACTGCCAAAAGAAGGCGGCTTAAAAGGAAATAGGGGACAGACCCCAAAAAATTGAATCGCCACACGCTGCAGCCCCTAGCCCCTAACCCCTCAATCGCCGATGGCCCGCCCTTTGGCTTGAATTGCGAGACGTTTTGGCGTATAGTGAACGCCATTCAAAACGAGTGCCGACACCGCCAAAACGTCGGCGCTGAAACGATCATCAAAAAGAGGAGTTTAGATACCATGGCACATGTCATTGACACAGAGAAATGCACCGGCTGCGAAGCCTGCATCGGCAACTGCCCCGTCGAGGCGATCAGCAAGGACGGCGACAAGTGCAAGATCGACGCGGACGCCTGCGTCGACTGCGGCGCCTGCGCGGGCGTCTGCCCCGTGGAAGCCATTTCGGCCGGCTGATGCGGTGAAGCCCGCAAGGTCTGTCGATGCGGATCGCCTACATCATCCCGGGACCGGCGGGCCCTTTTTTCGAGAAGAACAGCCAGCGCGAACAGGCGCTCGTGGCGGAACTCCGCTGGAACGGCCATGACGTCCTGTTCGTGCCGGTCTTGTTTCCACTGAAATCGGGTCCTCGCAACGCGCCGTCGGCCGACGAGGTTCCTCTCTTTGGCAGCGCGGTCCGGGTCTATCTCAACCACATCGCCCCGACATTCTTCTCCCGAATGCCGGGCTGGTTTTGGCGCATGCTGGACACCCCGGCAATGCGCAGCTTCGCCGCGCGGCGCGTGATGGGATCGCGCAAACGCCTCGCCGATTTCCTCAAGGACGCCCTCGACGGTCGCAACGGCGCCCTGCTCGCCGACATGGAGGATCTCTGCCACTGGATTCGCAGCCAGCAGAACCCCGACGTGGTGCTGCTCTCCACGCCCTTCCTCCTCGGCCTGGCCCCGGCGCTGCGCAATGCCTTGCGCACGCCCATCGCCTGCGCGATGAACTCCGAGCTCGAAGACCTCGCCATGCTCGACGGCCCCGAGGCCATCGTCCTGCTCACGAAGCTTCGAAGCGCCATCCCTTCGGCGGACGGCTTCATCACCGAAAGCCATTTTCATTCCGATCGCGTCCAAAAGCGCCTCGGCGTTCCAGCAGGCTCGGTCCGCCACGTGCACCCCGGCCTCCAAGCCTCCACATTCGAAGCTCGGCCGCCGGCGCCCTCCCCCTGCATTGGCATCGTCGTGCGCGGAGACCCGACGCGCTGCAGCATCAGCGTCGACGCCGCAAAGACGGCCATTCGGCGCCGCATCGGCACCGACGTGCCGATGCGCATCGTCTGCGAATCCAATCCATTCCAGCCGCGGCGGGACGCGCCCCGCCGCCCGCCCGAAGCGGAGACCCCGCCCCGCTCGGAAGAAGCCCAGCAGGCGCTGCTGGGCTCGTTCAGCGTCCTCGTCTTCCTGCATCCCGATCCGCCACCGGCGTTCGACTTCCATGTGCTGGAGGCGCAAGCCTGCGGCACGCCGACCGTGCTGCCCGACACGGGCGCCAACCGGGAGATTGCCGGCCTTTCCGACGCCACCCTCCTCTACGACGACGCGGACGCCCTCGCCGCGGCCGTCGCCGCCATCGTCACGGCCTCGCCGACTCGCCAGGCCGTGTTGCGGGAACTAGCTCGCAAAAGCGTCGAACACTGCTTCTCCATGCCACGCCTGGCACAAGAAACAGCCGAGGCCCTTCAAGCGATCGTGACCCGCAACACCCGCCCCCAGGAGCCTTGGCCCGCTCGACAAGAAGTTGCCCCCCCGCCCCGCTCCCCCTGACCCCGCCACGTCGGCAACAGGGGCACGGACATTCCTGTCCGTGTTTGCGCCTCCACCTCCACACCACCCCCACCTTCACCTTCACGGGTTGGAAAACCCGTGCCCCGCTCCCCCTGACCCCGTTGACCCACCATGCAGAATTTCGTCCACCTCCACCTCCACACCACCTACTCGCTGCTCGACGGCGCCTGCCACATCGAGAAGCTGGTCAAACGCGTCAAGCAGCTCGGCATGCCGGCCTGCGCCATCACCGACCACGGCGTGCTCTACGGCCTCAAGCACTTCCACGACGTCTGCCTGAAGGAAGGCCTCAAGCCCATCCTCGGATGCGAAGCCTACGTCGCCACCGAGCCGCACACGGAGCGCAACGCGCGATCCGGCGATCACCTCGTGCTGCTCGCCAAGAACAAGGCCGGCTACCACAACCTCGTCAAGCTCGCCTCCATCGCCTGCACCGAGGGCTTCTACTACCGCCCGCGCATCGACAAGGCGCTGCTCGAACAACACCACGAGGGACTCATCGCCACCTCCGCCTGCCTCGCCGGGGAAATCCCCCGCTTCATCGCGGACGGCAACCTCAAGGAAGCCGAGGACGCCGCGCGCTGGTACCAGAGCCTCTTCGGCGGCGACTTCTACCTGGAAATCATGCTCCACGAAGCCGACGAGGGGCTCGACGGCGAGATCGCCACGACGATCAACCAGGAGGTCTACGCCAACCAGTTGCGGGTCAACAAGCAGATCCTCGAACTGGGCAAGGCCCTCGGCATCCCCGTCGTCGCCACGAACGACGTCCACTTCCTGATGAAGGACGACGCGGACGCGCACGACATCCTGCTCTGCGTCAACACGGGCCGCAAATACAGCGACCGCTCCCGCCTCCGCTACACGCGCCAGGAATGGCTCAAGTCGCCGGAGGAGATGGCCGCGCGCTTCCCCGACCACCCCGAAACGCTCGCCAACACGCTCGCCATCGCCGACAAGGTGGAGTCGTATGTGCTGAAGGAAGACCCCATCATGCCCGTCTTCCCGATCCCGGCGGAATTCCCCGACAACTCCAAAAGCCTGGACGAGGCCGCGCTGAAGGAGACGTTCGGCGAACGGTTCGAAAAGCTGGGCGGCTCGGCGCCCGGCGGGCTCGACCGGCTGCGCCGCGTCATGCACGAGATGGACTACCTCGAACACCTCGCCTACGCCGGGGCGGAGCGCCGCTGGCCCGGCGCCGTGACGAAGGAAATCAAGGAACGCCTCGACTTCGAGCTCCGGACCATTCGCAACATGGGCTACCCGGGCTACTTCCTCATCGTCCAGGACTTCATCGCCGCCGCCCGCGGGATGGACGTCATCGTCGGCCCCGGCCGCGGCTCCGCCGCCGGCAGCGCCGTCGCCTACTGCCTCGGCATCACCAACATCGACCCCATCGCCTACGACCTGCTCTTCGAACGCTTCCTCAACCCCGACCGCGTCTCCATGCCGGACATCGACGTGGACTTCGACGACGCCGGCCGCGACAGCGTCCTCGCCTGGGTCGTCGACAAGTACGGCGCCGACCACGTCGCCCACATCATCACCTTCGGCACCATGGCGCCCAAGGTCTGCATCAAGGACGTCGCCCGCGCGCTCGACGTCGACATCCCCGAGGCCAACCGCCTCGCCGGCCTCGTCCCCGACACCCCCAAGATCACCATCGAGGACGCGCTCAAGGCCAGCCCCGACCTGCGCAGCGAGCTCGACAGCGGCCCCGCGATGTCGCGCCGCATCCTCAACATCGTGCGCAAGCTCGACGGCTCCGTCCGCCAGGTCGGCGTCCACGCCTGCGGCGTCATCATCAGCCGCGACCCGCTCATCGAAACCATCCCCATCAAGCCCTCCGACAAGGACGCCCTGCTCTGCACCCAGTACGACGGCAGCTTCGTCGAATCCGTCGGGCTCCTCAAGATGGACTTCCTGGGGCTCAAGACGCTCACCGTCATCAAGGAATGCCTCGCCAGCATCGAAGAGGCGCGCGGCGAGACGATCGACATCGACGCCATCCCGCTCGACGACGCCGAGACCTTCGCCGTCTTCTCGCGCGGCGACACGACGGGCCTCTTCCAGTTCGAGTCCGACGGGATGAAGAAGTACCTCCGCGCGCTCCAGCCCAACTGCCTCGACGACCTCGTGGCCATGAACGCGCTCTACCGCCCCGGCCCGATGCAGTACATCCCCCAGTACATCGAGCGCAAGCACGGCCGCGAGAAGATCTCCTACGACCATCCGCTGATGGAGTCGCACCTCAAGCCCACCTACGGCATCACCGTCTACCAGGAGCAGGTCATGCTGCTCTCGCGCAAGCTTGCCGGCTTCTCGCGCGGCCTGTCCGACTCCCTCCGCAAGGCCGTGAGCAAGAAGGACGCCGAGACGATGGACAAGCTCAAAGTGAAGTTCGTCGACGGGTGCCTCGCAAACGCCGAATTCATGCGCCATTGCCGCGACGTCGAGGCCGCGCGCAAGCTGATCGACAAGATCTGGTCGGACTGGCAGGCGTTTGCTCAATACGCCTTCAACAAGTCCCACTCCGTCTGCTACGCCTACCTCGCCTACCAGACCGGCTACCTCAAGGCCCACTACGCGCCGGAGTACATGTGCGCCCAGATCACCTCCGAAATGGGCAACTTCGACAAGATGCCCGTCTTCATCGCCGAAGCCGCCGCGATGGGCTACCGCATCCTCCCGCCCTGCATCAACCTCTCCTCCGCCGTCTTCCTCCCCGAACGCCTCGACGACGGCGACGCCTTCGGCCTGCGCTTCGGCCTCGCCGGCATCAAGGGCGTCGGCGTCGGCGCCGCCCGGACCATCGCCGCCGAACGCCGGAAGAACGGCCCCTACCGCGGCTTCAACGACTTCATCGGCCGCCTCGAAGGCGCCGTCAACAAGAAGGCGCTCGAATCGCTCATCCTCAGCGGCGCCCTCGACTGCCTCGGCCACCACCGCGCCGCGCTCCTCGACGAGCTCCCCCGCGCCATCGCCCGCGCCGACAAGGCTCTGAAGGACAAGGAATCCGGCCAGACCTCCCTCTTCGACCTGCTCGCGCCCGACGACACCAGCGTCCTGGCCATGGACGCCGTCGACGACAAGGCCGTCCCGCCCATGCCCCGCCTCGAACGTCTGCGCTTCGAGAAGGAGCTGCTCGGCATCTTCCTCTCCGACCACCCCATCAGCCGCCACCAGAACATCGCCGCCAAGTTCAGCTCCCTCGCCGAAATCAAGGCCATGCTCGACGCCCTCGAAGCCAGGCTCGCCGCCGTCCGCGCCGCGAACGGCGGCTCGAACGGCAACGGCGACGACAAACGCCGCCGACGCAACGGCGCGGCGCAGACCGCCATGTTCTGCGCCTACGTCTCCGACGTGACGCCGCGGACCGACCGCAACAACCGGCGCTGGGTCTACCTCAAGCTCGAGGACGCCGACGCCACGCTCGAAGTCCCCGTCTTCGCCAACACCTACCAGACGCTGCTCAACGGCGACAACCCCCACGCCGAGTTCTCCAAGAACACCGTCCTCCACTTCACCGCCGACATCGGGCCGAACTGGAAGAACGAAGCCTCCCTGACCATCACCGACTACATGCCCATCGAGCACGTCCCCCTGCGCCTCTCGAAAAAGGCCCAGGTCACGCTCGAACAGGACGAGCTGACGACCCAGACGTTCACCGCCCTCCGCGAGCTGTTCGGGCGCCACCCCGGCAAAATCCCCGCCCAGGTCATCATCAAGCACGACGGCGTCACCGAGACCTGCATCGACGTCGCCCGCGACCTCGCCGTCATGCCCGACGCGCCCTTCCTCGACGACGTCGAGCGCCTCCTCGGCCGCGGCCGCGTCAGCTTCCAGATGCGAGGATAGAAAGAAACACCATGCGGGCGATTTTCAAGAACTCAAAACCCCGTCGATCCCCCGAGCGCCTGCTGGCGATGTCCTTCGCCGCGGCGATCGCCATTGGCGCGATCCTGCTCGCAACCCCGGCGGCGCACCTGGACGGACGGTGGCACGTCGGCATCGACGCGCTGTTCCTCTCCACAAGCGCCGTCTGCGTCACCGGCCTCGACCCCATCGGCATCGGCGCGTCCCTGAGCCGGTTCGGCCTCGGCGTCGTCCTGCTGCTCGTCGAACTCGGCGGGCTCGGGATCATGACCGTCGGCACGTTCTTCTTCATCGCGATGGGGCGCCGCCTCTCCCGCGCCGAAGAGGATGCCGTCATGAGCGCCCTCGGCGAAGGCCGCGCCGGCAATGTCGCCGCCATCATCCGAAGCACCCTGGTCTTCGCCTTGTCCTGGGAGATCGCGGGCGGAGCCCTGCTGGCGCGATGCCTCCATGCGAACCACGGCCTCCCCATTGCCGAAGCCCTCTGGCAAGGCGCGTTCATGTCGGTGATGGCCTTCTGCAACGCAGGCTTCACAATCGCCGCCGACAGCATGATCCCCTACGCCCACGACGCCGCGTTGCTGGGCGCGCTCCTGGCCTTGATGATCGCCGGGGGGCTCGGCTTCATCGTGCATACCGACCTGCTCGCCCACGCGCTGCGGCGCAAGCCGCGGACTTCGCGACGCCTTTCGCTGCACACCCGTCTCGTGCTCATGGGCACCGGCGTCGTCCTCGCCATCGGCACGGCGACGATCCTCGCGCTGGAAGGGTCGAACGCCTTCGACGCGTTCCCGTTTCCCGGCAAAGCCCTGGGCGCCTTGTTCCAGACGGCCACCTCGCGGACGACGGGCTTCGCGGCCGTGCCGACGACGTCGCTGCGCGCCGCCACCACGATCCTCGTCATGGGCGTGATGTTCGTCGGCGCCGCCCCCGGCTCCACCGGCGGCGGGATCAAGATCACCACCGCCGTCGTCCTCTTCGCCGTCATTCGCGACATGCTGCGCAACCGGGACTGCACGGAGATCTGCGAACGCGCCGTGCCGCGTCGCGTCGTCGTGGACGCCATCGCCATCACCCTGCTGAGCCTCGCCGTCGTCGGCGGCGCCGTCTTCATCCTCTCGTGGACCGAGGAAGGCTCGGGCCTCGCCGCCCTCCCGCTGGTCTTTGAAACCGTCTCGGCGTTCACGACGACGGGGCTTTCGCTCGGCGTCACCGCGTCGCTCTCCGCGCTGGGCAAGGGCTGCATCATCCTCTGCATGTTCATCGGGCGCCTGGGCCCGGTGACGCTGGCCCTGTCGCTGTCGTCCAGGCAGACCGTGCCGGGCAGACGCTACCCGGAGGAAAACGTCATCGTAGGATAACACCCATGAAAAAGAAAATCGGCATCATCGGCGGCGGACGCTTCGGCATGACGCTCGCGCAAAGCCTGGCGGAGAAAGCCGTCGACGTCACCCTCGTCGACAACGACTGGAACGTCGTCGAATCGCTCGCCAAAACCACCATCCGCGCCGTCCATGGCGACGGCAGCCTGCCCGCCACCCTCAGGGAGGCGGGGTTCATCGACTGCGACATGGCGGTCGTGGCGATCTCCTCGTCGCTCGAATGCAGCACGCTGGCCACGATCAACTGCAAGGATCTGGGGATCCGCCGCGTCATCGCCAAGGCCGCCTCGGATCTCCACGGCCGCGTGCTGTCGAAAATCGGCGCCGACATCGTCGTCTACCCGGATCGCGACCGCGCCTTCCGCCTCGCCAAGCACATCATTGCCAACGCCCCGATCGACATCTTCGAAATCGCCGAAGGCTACAGCGTCGGCGAGACCTCCGTCCCCAAATCCCTCGTCGGCAAAACCGTGATCGAAGGCAACGTCCGCCAAACCCACGGCGTGACGGTGCTCGCCATCCGCAGAGTCAAAGACGACGACACGAGCCAGCGCAAGACGATCATCATCGAAGGCCACGAAAAACTTCTGGAAGACGACATCCTCGTCGTCTTCGGCTCCGACGCAAGCCTGGAAAAGCTCAGCCGCTAATCCCCAACCGCTTCGCGCAGCACAACACACCCCGGCAGCCCGCGGATGCCGAAGGCCGCGAGCATCTCCTTGGCCGGGCTTTGCCCCGGGCGTTCCGCCTGCACCTTGACGACCACATAGCCCGCCAGCCGCCGCCGGACCCGCTCATCCCGGAACGTCGTCCGCTCCATGGCCGCGCAGTTCTTGCACCAGGTCGCCCAGAAATCGACAAACATCGGCTTGCCCTCGCGCTGCGCCTCCGCGACCTTGGCTTCCCACGCCTCGCGGTCGCCCGCCAGGATCGAGTCGTCGCGCGCCGTCGACGACGCCGACATGAAACCCGCCGCCGCCAAGTAAAGGTAGTAGATCGCCAGCAACGCCAGCAGCGCGCCGAACGCCTGCTTCACGCGCACCATCCACAGGCCGGGCCTGGGCAGCACCGAAAGCCCCGCGCCGGCAAACGGCCACGGCAGCGCCATGCCCAGCCCCAGCACAAACGGCAGGAACTGGGCGGTGCCCGCCCCGCCTGCGTAAAGCGACCCGGCGAGCAGCAGCACCGCCAGCACCACCGGCGCGACGCATGCGCCAGCCAGCAGCGCCGAGAGCGCCCCCATCGAAAACGCCGCCAGCGCCCCCTTCCGCGCACCGCGATCATGCTGCGGCGCCACCCAACGCGCAAAATCGATCACGAACACATCGAAAAGCGCCAACGCCAACGCCGCGAAAATCAAGCCGACCGCGAGGTTGAACCAAGGCGATGCCTGCAACGCGCCAAAAAAGAGCCCGCTCCGCAAGACGGCCCAGCCCAGACCGCCATACACCAGCACCATCCCCGCGCCATAGGCCGCGCCCAGCCCGAAGCCGCGGACGCGCGAACCCGCGCCCGCCCCGGCGCCGAGGATCGCCAAATTGACCGGAATCATCGGCAGCACGCAGGGCGTGAAGTTGAGCAAAACGCCGCCCAGCAGCACAAGCAGAAGCGTCAGCGACAACCCATGCGCGTGGAAGAAGGCAACCGGATCGCCCAGAAATCCGGCCAGCCCCGTCCGCGACGCATCGCCGGCGGGCGTCCGACCCTCGGCCTGATCCAGGAACGCAAGAAACGCGTCCGCCCCCATATAGCCGCCGCCCGACGCCATGGCAAATCCGCGCGTCCATGCGTCGGCGCCCTCCGTCGCGGCCGGCGCATCGTCCGCCTTTTCGCCGGACGCCGGGACAAAGCGATCGGATTCGGCATCGTAGCGGAAGACACGGCGCTCCGGCATGAAGCACACGGCGTCGTTGCACCCCTGGCACTCCACCGCCAGCTCGGCGCCGTCCTGCAGCGACGCCACGCGCCAAAGCGATTCAAAGGTTTCCACATGGACGGCGATCCGCTCGCCGGGGTTGAACGGATCCGGTTTGCTCCGAGGCTCGGGCGCCTGCAACGGCTCCGCCGAAACCTCGAACGTCTCGGCGTAAATCAAATGATTGGACGGAATGGACACCGTGACCCGCACCTCGGCCCGCCCCTCGGCCGCAGACCCCACCCGCTCGACCTCCACGCCGAATGGCGATTGCGCGCCCGCCGCCACGATGGCGGCCATCAACGCAAACAAAAGGGAAACGCTTCGCATAGTGCCAAAAGATGGAAAAACTTCTTTCATGCTTCCAGAATACGCCTCTCCTCCATGTCGTTCAAGCGAAAACGCTAAAACGAAAATAAGGGACAGACCCTATTTACCCCCATTCATATCTCACCCCTCAAAAAGACTTCTCCGTGTTTTTGAAGCTTGTGTTTCCTTTGCCGCGCTTTTCTCCACACGCCTCTGTGTCTCTGTGCCTCTGTGTTAAAAAAAATGAAAACCCAACTCGGCGCAGCCGCCACAGCCGCCACCCAGGCACTTCCCGGCGTAGCCTGCGCCAATGGAATGAAACACAGAGACACAGAGAGGGCCAGGAAACCCATTGGGCTCCATCTCCCACCCTTCAAAAGATTCCTCCATGTTTCATGGAAACTCAAGGAACCACGTCTCGATTCTGACACCCCCCAAGACTCCCCTTCGCGGGCTTTGCGCCCTTTGCGTGAAACCTTCCTCACGCCAAACTCCAAAACAGTGGAAAGAGAGAAGAGAGAAGAGAGGAGTTTCCGCCGGGGCTCCGCCCCCAGACCCCGGTTTTACCTCTCCTTTTCGTGTATGTCGTGTATTTCGTCGTTCAAAACCGCCAAGCCCGCCAAGCTCGCCAAGTTTCTTTTTTAGACAGAATTACAGGATTTACAGGATTGGATTACTCAGAATCTTGTCAATCTTGTAATCTTGTCTAAAACTGCGCCACCTACGCTTTTTGTGTTGGTAATGTGGGTGGCGATCTGACAGGAACCGTGTATACGGGGCTTTGAAGACTGCCGCACGTTGAGGTATGATGTGAAACAGCAGGTGGCATGGTAACCACTTG
>JBMNOD010000115.1:0-8269 GCA_050942875.1 Kiritimatiellia bacterium | reverse complement strand
ACGGCCTTTTTCTCGTGCCGAACGGTCAAAAACGGCTCCAGCGACGTCCAAAGCCGTCGCAGCATGGCCGAATTCCCCGGCGGCAGACTCGCCCTTCGAAAATCATGCCATCTTGGGACAGGCTCTATGTTACTAACCCGGCCACAAATAGCGTTGCGCACGGAGATTGAGGCATGGGATCTGGAATTTGGCGTTGGGAAAGGGGCACGGACATTCCTGTCCGTGTTCGTCCACGGGTTGGAAGACCCGTGCCCCTGATTTGCAGCATGAATTATGGCCGGGTTAGTAGTATTGTTTTCAAACAAGGAGCGCAGGATGCATACCATCGTCAAAGGCCGAAACCGAGCAACACTGGTTAAAGAACCAACAGAAGTCGAATTGATCCGAACAATACAAAAAAATCTTTGGTGAGATGCCCGAAGATCAAAACTTGCGAAAAATCGACTATCTACCTCCAGCGTTTGAGTTTAAAAAGGCCTCTAGGTGGAAATAGTGCCACACTATTACTCCTCTAACACTGGGCAGGGAAGTCTCCATGCCTAATTGGGGCCAAGTACTTAAGGAGATTGCCGAAGCGCAGGCTCAGTCCCCTTTAGACACAGTGCGTCGGTGCTATCTGAGTGAACTAGCAAAGAGGCGAAAACGAAATGTAATTGCCTACTATTCAGGGTGGTTGCAGAAGTCTTCCAGCAACTATTTGTCTTCGATTATTGATGATGACAAGAATGGTTTTATGGCAGTGATCCATGGATTGGATCGAAGTAAAGGTCTTGATCTGATCCTTCATACGCCTGGCGGAGACATGGCCGCTACAGAGTCATTAATCGACTACCTCCATGCCATGTTCAAAGGCAACATTGTTGCGATGGTGCCGCAGATGGCTATGTCAGGGGGCACGATGATTGCATGCGCCTGCAAGGAAATCATCATGGGAAAACAATCGAGCATCGGTCCAATTGATCCGTTGTTGAACGGGATTCCTGCGTATGGAGTGATTAAAGAATTCGAAGATGCGGTAGAGGATATAAAGACGAACCCACACTCGCTTCCCGCTTGGCAACTTATCATTGGAAAATATCATCCGTCTTTTCTGGGAGAATGTCGTAAAGCAATTGATCTTGCCAACGAAATTGTACAGACTAGGCTGGAGTCCGTTATGTTCCGGGATGATCCAGATGCGAAAAAAAAGGCTGTCAAGATTGTCAAGGCTCTTAATGACCACGAGGGAACCAAAATCCATTCTAGGCATATTGACATTGAAAAAGCAATGTCCCTTGGGCTGAAAATTTTCAGGATGGAGTCCGACAATGAATTGCAGGACGCTATTCTGACAGTGCATCATTGTTATATGCACACTTTTTCAAACTCACAAGCCATCAAGATTATTGAGAACGACCAGGGCGTTGCCTTCATCAATGCAACCCGCTAGCCGGCTAGCAGAAGGTTCAGAATATGCTTCATTCGTGTCCTCGGCGCCAAACCCCACAATCTTGTTAATCCTGTAATCCTGTCAAAAACAATTATTCAGGACTATCCCCAAAACCAAAACCATCGAATGGCCGTCAGGGCATCTATGCCTACCTGACATACCCGTCCAGCCCCGGAATCCGTTCCGGGGTTGCGCCATAGAAACGGGTTTCGCCTGCGTCGCCGATCCCCCACTCCAGCCCATCGCAGACGCAATCGAGCACCGTGCCGCCGTCGAAATCCACAAGACCCCATTTCCCGCCGGACAGAACGGGCACGCGGCCGCGCCACGGCGTCCCCATGCCCTCGAACGTCGGCTTGATCCGCCACGCGCCCGCCGCGTCGATCAAACCCCAGCGTCCGCCTTCGCCTGCCGGCGCCACGCCTTCCGCAAAAGGCCCCGCCGCCGCAAACGTCGGTCGAATCCGCCAGCCGCCATCCTGGCGGACGTAGCCCCAACGCCCGTCGCGCTTGACCGCCAGCGCGCCGCCGCTCCAGTCGCCGGCATCGTCGAACGGCGTCGGCCACGGCAGTTCGCCGCGCGAGGTGACAAGCGTCGCGCCGCCGTCGAGGCGCAACACGCCCAGCCCGTCCTGCAACGCCTCAAACGGCGGCAGGCCGTCGAGACGCCCCTTCCACTCTCGCACGCGCTTGCCGTTGCGGTCGTGCAGCTGCACGCTTGTCCCCTTCTCCACGGCCAGCCAATCGCCCCACGGACGAATTCCCGCCAGCTCGGCCTTCAGCACCAGACGCCCCGTCGCGACGTCGGCCACGCCCCAACGACCGCGCTGCTCCACCAGCGCCAGACCCGCAAACGGCGACGAAAGCGGAAGAACGCGCTCAAACACCGACGGCAACCGCCACGTCCCCTCCCGAGGATCGAGCACCCCCCACGAGCCCGCCTTCGCCGCAAGTAAAATTCCAGGGGCGGGCGCATCGACGAGATCAAGGCCACAGACCGCAATCTCGACGCCGTTGCTCGCCACGACGCCCCACTTGCCGTTGCGTCCCAGCGCCGCCCAAAACCCAGCCGCGTCGCCCAACGGCGCGAGCATCTCGTAGCGCGGCACGAGGATCTGGACGCCTTCAGCGTCCAGCAGCCCCCAGCCTGCGGCTGTCTTCACGGCGACCGCGCCATCGCGGCTCAATCCGATCTCATCATACGTCGAATCGGTCAGCCGTCGGCCCTCGTCGTTCAAAAGCCCCCAACACCCGCCTTCGCGACAAGCCCAGAGACTTGTCGAATTTTGCACTGGGAAGATCAACGTAAACGAAGGTTCGACAACCCAGCGTCCCGATTCGTCGATCAACCCCCAACGCTCGCCGATTCGCGCAGCGGCGCGCGAACCGCGAAAAGGTCGGGCGTCCTCAAATCGCGCCGGAATCCGCTTCGCGCCATCGCGCGAAACGAAGCCAACCCGGCCGTCCTCGGCGGCCAGCAGCCAGTCGCCGCCCTGCCGCTGAAAGGCGCCGGCCGATGTCGTTCGGGCGAACAACTTGCCTCCGAGATCGACGTAGCCGAAACCGCCATCACGGAGTCCGACAACGGCCACGGCGCGCTCAAATGTCGGCATGGGGAGCTCGGGGCGCACGGCGAAGAGGTCGCAGTAGCGGGATGGCGCGACCGGCTTCGCAGACGCATCGAGAAAGGTTCCCGGCGCACCGGGGACGACCTGTTCCTGCACCCAAAGACGATCCTCGCTCCAGGCACCTGCGCGAGCGTAACGTGGCAAGGCGAGGACTCGGCCCGCAGCGTCCATGAATCCAGCCCGCCCACCCTGGATCAGCATCAGCGGCAACGCCGCGCCCTGCACGACAAACGCGAGACCCAAGCAGAAAACGATCATGGAGACGCCCTTCATGGCTGACGTTGCAATCCCGTGAGAATGGCCTGGCGAATGATCTGCTCGACGCGCTCATAGCCCGGCGCCATGAAATGCAGGCCGTCGTCGTTGCTGTCGTGCGGAACGTTTTCGACATCCGCGACGACGAAACACGCATGCGGCGCCGAAATCGTATGGGCTCTGACTTTGGCGTTGAACGCCTTGAGCTCTCGCTGCTTGGCCTCCGTGTAGCCGGAGTAGTTCGAGCCCATCCGGGGCAGCGTCACCGCGACGACGATCGTGCGCCCGCGACCGACGCGCTTGCCGAGAATGGCGTCGAGGCCTTGCGACCAGTAGTCGTAGATCGTGCCGGCCTTGCGACCGCCAACGACGTCGTTGAGGCCGATGAAGTAGATCAAAACCATCTCGCAGGCGCCGACATTGACGGCGGCGAGCGGATACGTGCGGGAGGCGTCGGCCAGCGTGTTGACGATGTCGGTCGTCTTCGCCCCGGGATAGCCGCAGTGGTCGGGCCCGTGCCCGTTTGCGGGATGGCCCGCCCATTCCACCTTCGACGTGAGGTCGCGGCGAAGATAGCCGCGCGAACCCTGGAAGGCGATGTCGGACCACGTCCCCGGATAGCCGACCCACGACTCATGCGAGGGATAGGATATCCAGGGGCCACCCCAATTCGGCATCTCGTGGGTGCCATCGCTGCGACGCCGGAAGCCGTACGTCATCGAATCGCCAATCGCCGTGACGACCTGCCCGATGAGCTTCACCCGACGACTGGCCGACAAGATCGCGCCGTCGATGTTCTTGACGACGACGTCCACAGTGACGCTCGTCCCCGCAGGCCAGGCGTCGCTGGGCCGAAGCTCGACATCAACGGATGCCGTGACATCGCCGGGAACCTGCACCATCAACGCATGCGGAGACGAAAACGCGTACATGGACGGAAGCCGATAGGAGATGTGCGCAATGTCGTTGAAGCGCAGCCAGCGCGTAGCGCCTTCTGCAAAGCCAAGCCCGTCGACGCGGATTTTCGCCGGCAGTGCATTGCCCATCGCGCTTGAATAAGCAGGCAACACGACAAGACCCGGATCGGCCAGTTCCAACTCAGGCACGGGGCCCGCCGAAGGCAAACGCCCGGCAGACCAACCCTGCACCGTGCAGACAAGCTCAGGATCGATCACCGGAACCGTGCCATCAGGAAGGACGCGCGATTGCACCCAGACGGTCACGGCACGGTTCGTGTCAATAGGCTCGACGCCCGGCGGGACAGCGATGTTGGACAAATGGCGTCCGAGCATCTCGACGCTTCCCGACAAGGCGACGGCCGTGCCGTCCACGCCTTCGATGCGGGCTTCATAATCCGGATCTGCCGATCCGCTGGGCGAGGCAACGCTGCCAAGGTGGCGAATGCGCACCTGATAGCGCGCACCAATGACAAGCGGCAGAGTGCAGGATTCGACCTGCCCATAACTGACGTTTTGAAAGGTAAAGCCCCGCGTGTCGCCAGAGATCGAATCGATGAACATCTCGTACGCCTCGGTCTTGCCGTCGAGGCCGGGATCGCCCAGGGAAAACTGCACGGGAGCCAGCCAAGCCGGCGACGGCGGAGGCCCCCCGGGGCCTGCAGGATTGGAGCCGGCGGCGATTTCCTCGGCATCGCCAATCCCGTCGCCGTCGGTGTCCTTCAGACGAGGCTCGGTGCGATGCAGACGCTCGCGAATGTTCGAAACGCCGTCGCCGTCCGCGTCGCCGTCGAGTCCGTGAATGCCGATGGCATCATACGCCAGCAGCCGCGCCGCCACCTCGTAGCCATCCGAGAGCATGTCCCCATCGCTGTCCCAGCGGAAGGGATTCAGGCGACCGTGGAGATATTCGTCCGTCACATCAAGGCCGTCTCGATCCCAGTCGCCGGGGTTGTCGGGGCGAGTCGGATCTAGATAGCGCCCATGCTCGGCATCGGGATGGTAGTAGGCAAGCTCAACGCCGTCTGCAATGCCATCGCCGTCGGTGTCCGGATTGTCGGCGCAAAGTCCATTCAAGGCGGCAATCCGTAGCGACAGCGGCCTGCGCAACGAATGCGCCGGGAGCCACCAGCCCGCGCCCTCTCGTTGAGCGCCCGCGACACCGTTGCTCAACGTGGCGGAGCCAAGTGTGAGATCGCGGTAGCGCCAGATCATTTCACCATCCAACCGAAGTTCGGCCTGCAAGGAGACCGCCGAATCGGTCGCGCTCCCAACCCAGAGATTTTCCCAGCCAATCACGGCTCGTCCGGCTTCAGGCGAGGTGATCCAAACACGCCCCCCAACCGAAGGTTCAAGATAGAATTGACCCCAAAGGACGCCGAAGAACGGCCAGACGCCCGCAGCCGCCGAAGGCAAAGGTTTCGCATGTGGCGAAGTCTGGCCGCGGCCGAACCCGAGCGTGCCATTGACTCCAACCCAAACGCGAGACCAGCTTTGCGTTCCCCATGGAAAGGCAAAAGGAAGATCGACCGGTTGCGCGTCGTCATCGACGCCTCCCCAAACCCATTCCGCAAAATTGGTGGCGCCGACGCCAGGCACCCATCCGTTCTTCCCTCGCTCCACCTCGCCCCAAAGCACCGTCCCCAGACGCTCCTCGTCGTCGTTGATCCCATCCCAATCGGTGTCGGGACGGCTCAAGTACGCCTGCTCGGCGATGGCGTCCCACGCCCGCGCCTGAGCCGGACGCCCCTCGACTGCGAACGTCGTCAGCGAAAAAGCCGAAACGTAGCATGCCGCAAGCCCGGCCAGGAAACTGTGCATTGGAAATCTCATTTGATCAGCAACAGACTCGGCTCAAAAACAGTCAAGGAAAGCCCCAGAAGTTCGGCGCCCTCGCCGCGCATCCCAATGCGGAACATCTGCCAGTCCGTGGCATCAGCGGACGACATCGCGCTCCAGTCAGGATCAAAATGCTCAAAGGCGGCGGGCGTGCGACGCGCCGCATTGTCAGTGACATGCACGGAGCGCATGACGCCCCGTTCGGCGTCCACCACAACCTCCATCGTCGAAATGGACCCCTCCACGAGCAGGATTGCCCGTGCCCAGACCGTCTCGCCCATGGCGTTCTGGCGCAACCCCCAGCGCCCCCGGTCAAGACCGACCAGCAAGCGACACTCCATCCAGTCGAGCTCGCCGTTGCGGTCGATGTCGTCGCGCCCCACCCCCACCCATATCGCATGATCGCGGCGACACCGCAACGTGACCTTCAGCCGCATCAGCCCCCGCCCCGGGATGATGCCGGCGTCGGCAGCCAGAGCATGATCGGCTGTCGACGCCCGCGCCGTGGCGCTGCGAACCCCCGTCGAAGCGGCCTCAAGCGTCTTAAAGACACCAGGGAGCCGCCAGCCAGGCACCGAAGTCAACGGACGATAGTTCGCCCCCTCGGGCAACGGCAGAGTCCACGTCTCCCCCTGTGCCTGTATGGCGAAACCCCCTGCCGCCAGCAAGAGCACGACTTGCGCCAGCCCATGCCGCCGGACATCGCGAAGGAAACGCCGGCCCGAGGATTCAGGTTTCCGCATCGCCTGCATCCCGTGCGCTGTCCCCCTTCCGTGGCCTCCCCCTCGGCTTCCCCTCTCCGCAAGCGACGGCGCCGGTCGCGCCTTCGGCGGAATCAAACTCGGCTTGATCGCTCGCATAGAGAGCCCCCACGAACGTGAAGTTGCCCGCGCCGCAGTTCTTTGCGAGGCATTGCAGGACGTGTTCAATTCGTTCGTCCGTCTCGTTGGGGCCGGGGTTGTAGCAGGGCCGCCCATTGCGGCCAAACTCAAACGCCTCGTCGCAGCGGGCGATGTCGATGCCATGCAGGACAAGCGAGGCGTCGGCGTAGTCGCGATGCGGATCGAGCCCGAGGCGCCCAGCGTAGTCGACGGCGTCGGCAATCAGCTTCGCCGCCCGTTCGGGCGCGGCGGACTCATACGCGACGCCCCCCGAAAGCCCCTCCAGGAAATCCTCGAACCCTTCTTCGTCAAACACCTTGAAGAAGGCGTCTTTCACCCCGCAGCACCAGGCGTCCACAAGGAACACGCCGGCGGCAATGGCACCATCCGGCAGCCGCCGGGTCACGATCACGGGGCCGATCCCTCGCCCGAACATGTCCCCCGGAATCCACGCGCGATCCGCTTCGCCCTCTCGAACCTCCTGACGGGTGGTGCCGAAACGCCCCTCGAAAGACACCCCCTGGGGGTTGGCTCGTTGACGACGGATCATCTCCTTCTTCTTCGCCTTCTGCTTCGCGATCTTCTTCTGCCGCTTGATGGCGGCCTGTCGTTTATCCTTGGCCATGACAAAAACCCTATGCCGTACCCACGCCAATGCACCTGCACTGGATTCACGCCAAAAGTATGCCCTCAAACCACCTTCTACGTCAAGCTGTTTCCAAGCTGTTTCCACCAATTTAGGGGTCTGTCCCTAATTTTTCTAATTTTTGGGGCATCGGACACCAAAATACCTGTATGGAAAGGTGAAAATCCCGTTGTTTTACGCTCGGCAGCAAATACTTCGACGAATCAAAATTGACATTTTGAGATTTTCTACTGAAATCAAGGCATCAAGACATTGTTAGCTTTTTTGGAGACTTTCAGGCAGACTTCGGCAGGCTTCAGACACAATTTTGCACAACCAGTAATAGAGCCCATGTCTATGGTCTCAGTTCGAAGCTATTGCCGATGAATTTTTCGATCGTCTGGTTAGGCTGTGGGCGTTTTGAGCTAAGCGATGTGGCTTTTGGGTACACTCAGCTCACCGCCGCCGCGCAATGGTCGCGCCGTGTAGATCTCCAAGTCATCACATCCGGCACATTTCCGTTTGGTGTCCTTGCCTGCCGCAAGGCGCTTGACGATCTCCATCACAAATGTTGCTGGCCCCACTGCGACGCCATGGCTGAAATAGCGCACTTTGCAGCGTATCGCCTCGAAAAGCGACACCGCCTTGCCTTGCTTG
>JBMNOD010000030.1:0-39164 GCA_050942875.1 Kiritimatiellia bacterium | reverse complement strand
AAAACCAAAGCCGGACTCGTTCACGTTCACGTGCCCGTCCACGACACCGATTTTTTTCGTGAACGTGAACCGCTTCGCTGGGAACGGGAACGGGAACGGCAAAACCGGGCTTGCGAAGCCTGGAAATCCGACAAAGCTTGCGACAAAGTTCACGACAAAGCTGCCCTGCGGCTCCCAAACTTGCTCTCCCCACACTTGCTCCCTCTTACACTTGCTCTCACACATTGATCCGTCCGATCCGTCCGACCCGACTGATCCGTCCGATCCTAACGATTCGACAAAGCTCACGACAAAGCTCACGACAAAGCTGCCCTGCGGCCAAATCTCAAACGGGGTCTGGGGCGTCCCCGGCCAACACTCCTCTCTACGCTCTTCTCACTCCTCACTCAAAGAAACTAGCCCCTAGCGTCCCCTTCTCATTCCAAGACGATCCGATAGAACCGGGTTGCGCCCCGGGGAATCAGATAGAGGGTGACGGCTTCGGCCTTGTCGCCCGGGGTGTGAAGGTAGGTCTGCAGGGTCGTCGAGCCGGGTTCCACGCGGAAGGGTTCGCGCTCGGCGCGATCCATGGCGGCGAGGTCGACCGTGGCCCGGACGGAGTACGCGCGGCCGGCGGCGGTCACGAACGTGATGGCGAAAAGGCCGTCGTCCGTCATGCCGACGTCGCAGGCGCCGGCGGCGGCGATGGCGAGCTTGTCGGCGGCGTTGAGCGGATCGGTGCCGGCCAGGAACTCGGCGCGGTTGGTGAAGCCGTCGCCGTCGGTGTCGGCTTCGGGGTCGTAGGGGCCGGGGATGCCTTCCAGGGCCATCAGGTACGCCAGGTAGTTCTCGTACTCGTCGGGGATGCCGTTTTCATTGGCGTCCACGGAGAGGGAGAAGTTGACGACGCCGATTCCGCCGGGCTTGCCCACCAGCGCCTGCTCGGCCGGGACGAGGCTGGCGTAGGTCGTGCCTGCGCCGTCGTAAACCTCGAAAAGCAGGCTCTCGCCGGTCGTGGCGTAGCCGGCGGCGGGGGCGCTGGCGACGGGGACGGCGAGGCGGTAGTTGTACGGCGATTCGGTGGAGACGCGGATGCCCGTCTTGGCGAGCAAATCGCCGTCGAGGTTCTTGACGCGGATCTCCACCAGGGCGTTGGTGCCGTAGGGCATGCCGGAGTCGTTGCGGACCTTGCCGACGAATGTGAAAGGCGGCAACGCGCCGGACTGCCCGAAGGCCGACGTCGTCGCGGCCAGGCACCCGAGCGCGAGGGCGCGCGCCAGCGCGCGCCCGACGCCTGCCCCGGCGCGTTCGCGCCCGTTTCTGCGCCCGTTTCTGCGGTCGTTTTGAGTACGTTTCATGGCTAGTTCCCCGAATGCGAATAGGTTTTGAGGCCAAGGCGGATGTCGGTGACCCCGGAGAGGTCCGCGATGCCGTCGCGGTTGGCGTCCTTGCCGTTGATGAAGGTTTGCAGCGCATCGTCGCGGTTGGCGTTGAGGGTGCCCGCCGGGATGATGAGCAGCCAGCGGGTGTTCCAGGCGCTGCGGCCGACGAGGCGCGGGCAGTCGAGCTGGGCGGACGAGGGGCCGCCGGAGCCGAAGTAGGCGCGGAAGGAGGGATACTTGCGGATGCGCGCGGCGAGATCGACGCCGCCGGTGTAGCCGTCGAAGAGCGGCGTCCAGTCGGGATCGTCGAGGTGCGTGCTGCCGACGGTGTAGGGCAGCGGCACGACCTGGTCGACGATGCGGTACGAGAGCACCGTGCCGTCGGCCAGCCCGGGGGCGCGCATGCGGTCGTCGCCGATGGGAATCAGGTAGACCGCGGGCGTCAGCGCGAAGGGCGCGGCGCCGGCGTAGCCGTTGAGCTTCTGGTTGTAGCCGTCGAAATAGATGCCGGCCGCGGCGATCTTCGTGGCGAAGTAGGTGGAGTCGAGCGCGCTGTCCTCGCCGGCCAGATCGTTGCCGAAGAAGTTCCTGGCGAAGTCGATCGTGGAGCCGAACGGGATCACGAGGCCGGGTTCCTTCGCCTGGAGCCCGCCGATGGCCTGGAAGGGCTGGCAGTAGCGGCGGTACTCGGGCAGCGTGAGCAGGTCGTCCACCCGGTATTTGGCGAGCTCCGTCTTCCACGCGCCGTCGCCCTCGGCGCCGGGCAGGATGCGGAAGAGCTCCTGGCGCAGCGAGAACCACGTCGCGTAGGGCTGCGGGTTGTTGATGCCGAGGCGCCCCTTGAGGACGAGCCAGTTGGCGTCCATGCGCGCCATGATGTCGGCGAGGCCGGGGTCGCCGACGCTGCCGCCGGCGACCGGGTTGCCGTCGTCGTCGAACGTGCCGAGCGCGCGGGCGCCGACGACGTCGCGGAGGAAGGCGTCGCCGGCCTCGGGGTCGGAGGCGAGCAGCCCGGTCTCGTAGTCGTAGGCCTTGGCCGCCAGATAGACGTATTTCTGGGCGAGGTCGAAGGCGGCCGAGTAGCGGGCGAGCGATTCGTTGCGGACCTGGCGGAAGAACATGTCGTGGTAGCGGAGCTTGGTGAGGGCGACGGCGGCCTGCTGGCGCTCCAGCTCGCGGGATTCGAGCAGGCGCTGCGCCTTGGCGACGACCGTCTCGAACGCGGCCTGCGCGCCAAGCAGCTCGCCCCAGGCCGATTCGAGTTCGTCGCGAGCCTCGATCTGCGCGTAGAACGCATCGAAGACGGTCTGGTAGATGGCGTTCACCTCCCCCATGTAGCTGGCGACCGCGCCGAGCATCTCCAGCATCATTTGCGTGAGCCCTTGGGAGTAGTCATCGACGAGCGCGTTTTCAATGAGCAGCTTGCTGGCGAGGAACGCGCTGTGCGTGGTGACATCGGCAGGCGCCATCGCGGCTTGGACGATGGCCCGGGGGTCGATGTTGACGGTCAGGCCGGCGCCGGAGATGGTCGGGATGCTTTCGCCGACCTCGGCGCCGATCATCTCGGTCATGCCGAGACCGTAGTTGGCCGCGTTGAGCGACTGTTTGAGGATGTGGCGCTTGAGACCGATGACCCCGCGGGCGACACCGATGCTCTCGCGAATGAGGAACTTGGCTTGCGCGGCGCCGCGCATGACAAGCGCGGTGCCCATCTTGATTTCAAGGTCTCGCGTCCGCTCTTCGTTCAGGTAGAGGGCGCGTTTGAGCTTGGCGTAGGTCTGAAGGTAGTTTCCGTAGGCCTGCTGGATCTCGCCCGGCGCGCGCCGGGCGCCGGCGACATCCGCCGGCTTCAGCACCAGACCGCTGGCGGAGAAGACGAGGGGGAACACGTTCGTGCCGGTGCGGTCGGCAAAGTTGGAGAAGAGAAGGCGCTCGCCGAAGTCGTTGAGGCGGTAGGTCAGGGTTGCGACGGGCTTGCTGTCTTCCACGTCGGTGAGCCCGTAGGGCGCGAGATCCATCCACATGTAGTGAATCAGGTCGGGGCCGTCGTATCCCTGCGGGTAGGTGCCGGAGGGGCCGATGTCGCCGGCATACGGATAGCCGAAGAGCGCGACGAGATCGTTCTTGTAGGTGGCCTCCAACGTGTCGAGCCGGTTGGCGTAGCCGGTGCGCGCGTCTTCGATCTGGCGGAGGCGGGAGCCGTGTTCCTGCGCCACGTCGAGGATGGTGGCGGCGTTTTTCAGCGCGACGCGGGCGCGGTCGCGGATTTGCTCGAAATGGGTCGCGCCCGCCTCGTTTTCGCCAAGGGGCGAGAGGTCGAAGGGAATGGCGCCTTCGGCCAGGCCAAGGGGGTTCAGGCCGGCGTCCATGGCGTCGGTCTTGACCTGGATCTGGTGGACGCACTCGGCGAGCTCGCTGAGTTCCGTCACGGAGCCGCGGTCGATGCGCAGCAGGCCCTGGTCGTTGAGCGTCCGCTGCGCGGCCGACGTCTCGACCACGCGCCAGAAAACGTCGTCGGGCTGCCAGGCCAGGCCGGACGCCTCGTCGATGAGCGCGGCGGCGTCCGTGGAGGATGCCGTCATGGGCATGGAGGAGACGAGCCCCTGCGTGGCGGGGGAGACCGCGTTCCAGCCGGCGACGAGCGCCTCGTCGGAACGTTCGTCCTGCCAGAGGCGGAAGTTGGCGAGCGCGCCTTCGTAGTGCCAGCCGGCGGCGACGTGGCCGCCCGTCAGGTCGGGCATGGCGCCAATGGCGAGCGTGCGGGAGGCGATCTTGACGCCGTTGGCGTCGAAGACGCGCAGGTCGACGGTCTCCGTGCCGCCCCGGTGGCTGAGCGCCGCGAGGTACGGCCGCCCCGGCGCGAGCGTCGCGGGCGCGGTGTCGAAGGCCCAGACGGCGACGTTGACGTAGTTGGTCTCCCAAGCGCCGTCCACCTCGACGACCTCCTCCGCGTTGGTGTACACGCCGGCGGAGAGGATCCCGCCGGACAAAAGACGCACGCCCAGCATTTCGTGGCGCGCCTCGCCCCGCCAGCCCAGCAGAACGGCATCGGCATCGAACTGCTCGTCGGTCTGCAAGCGAAACTCCAGCGTCCAGCTCGCGGCCGGATTCGTCGTGGTGGCGGTGTCGGGAAGCGTTCCCGTCAACGTCGAGCCGCCGGTGAACTGCATGCTGTAGAGGTTGGTGACGCCGCCGGCTTCGGGGAGCAGGGAGTTGGCGACGACCCAGCTGCAGAGGGCGCCGTAGCCGCCGCGGGAGGCCCATTCGCCGTAGCCGAAGGCGCGCGAGGCGTCGCTGTCGAGGTAGCCGGCGCCGACGCCGCCGGCGCTCTCCTTCCAGGCCTTGCGCGCGGTGCGGTCGACCACGTCGACCGCCGTCCGCGCCACGTTGGCGGCGGCCTTGGCGAAGGTGGATTCGTCGTAGTAGTCCACGTTCACCACGCTGTCGGCGACGACCATCTCGCCCATGGCGGGCGCGCCCCAGCTGAAATAGGGGTTGCGGAGCAGGCGGTAGTAGCCGGCCAGCGCGGAGAGGTAGTGGCCGTAGGCGTCGCCGTGGCCTTGCGGGAAGGCGGCGGCGGCCTGCGGGTAGTCGATGGTGGGGGTCTTTTCGCCGCTGATGTTGTAGTTCACGGCGTAGGCGACTTCGCCGGCGGTGATGCCGCGCGTGAAGTTCCAGACGAGGCGGTTGTAGCAGGGGCCGATGGTGGTGCCGGGCGCGTTGGCGCCGGAACGGCCGCGCAGGAGCGCCAGCTCCTCCTCCAGCAGGCTGGGGAGCTGGTTGTCGAAGCAGAAGAGCCCGCTGGCGATCGCGCCGTAGTCGTAGCCGAGGCCGAGGCCGCCTTCGAGCATGCCGTAGCTGGCGCCGATGCCGATGGTGGGGTTCATGGCGTCGGTGTAGGCCTCGTCGCCGAGGACGGTGTAGAGGTCGGCCAGGCGCTGGACGGCGAGGAGGAGCTGCTTGTTGGCGCCGCCGTCGTTGGTGCGCTGCAGCAGGCTCATCGTCTCGGCCTTGTTGAGGATGGTCTGGTAGAGCTCGATCAGGCCGACGTTGAGGAGGTTGTCCTGGTTGAGGGCCACGTCGCCCTCGTAGGGGCCGCCGGCCTGGCGGATCATGGAAACGGCGTCCTCGGCCTCGTTCTCGTAGAGATCCTGCATGCGCTGCGTGAAGGGCGTGACGTTGTTGAGCACGCGCTGCACCCAGCCCTCGGCCAGCGCGGGCGGGGCGCACCAGTCGCTCCACTGGTCGCCCATCACGGCGTAGGCGGGGGCGTTGGTCGAGGCGGCGCGGTAGCGCATGATGTAGTAGGTGTTGACCATGTTGGCGAGGGTGTCGCCCTGGCCTCCGATGACGAAGCGGGTGAGCCCGGCCGTGTCGGGGAAGCGCGCCTGGTAGGCGTTGGCGTAGTCGGTGGGGATGGTGCCGTCGGCGTTGGGCGCGGCCTTCTTCCACTGGAACACGTAGTCGCCGGGCTGCCCCGCGAAGGACTCCTCGTAAAGCACCGAGAGCTGCTGCGACAGGAGGTTGAGCGGATCCTCGCGGGTGACGATGCGCCCCGTGTGGTAGCGCGGCGCCACGCGCAGCACCTGCATCGAGATGGGGTCGGCGGGGCTCACGCCGGTGGCGCGGTTGGTGGCGTCGTTCTCGATGAGCACCACGTAGTTCGTCGCGCCCATGGCGGTGAGCGCGTAGTGGTCGGCGGGGATGTAGCTGATCTGCAGGTCGGTGTTGTTGACGATCGCGGGGCGCGTCGGCGCCACGGGCCGGGTGGCGAGAAGATCGACGGCGGCGCTCCACGCCGCCCAGGCCGCGCCCGAACGCAGCGAGGGATCCACCAGATCGAGGAGCGTCCCGCGCTCCGCGTCGGAGAGGACGTTCACGTGCAGCAGCTCGACGCCGCCGGGATTCTCCTCCTTGACGCCGATGCAGACGAGGGCCTTTGCCGCGGGATCGACATACACGCGGGAGCTGATGGCGGGCGAGATGTCCTGGAACCAGTACTTGCCCTTTCGGCTCAGGAGCTTCTCGTTGGAGCCGGTCTTGAGGCCGAGGGCGGCGAGGTGGTTCGGGTCGAACGCCACCGTTTGCGCCACGGTCGGATCGTAGAGCAGGACCGTCCTGGCGCTCGTGTTGGGTTCTGGATAAACGACGGCCATGCTCTTGGCGTTCCAGACCTCGGGGAGACCTCCGGTGGGCAGCGTGAGCGTCTGGCCGATCGCCATCTCGGGAACCGCTTCCGGCCACGTGACACGCCAGGTCCAGCAGGCGGGAGGCCCGGCGTTGGGATTGGGGGAGTTCTTGTCCCCGTCCAGCAGCGAAAGCCACGGGATGGGGGCGCCGACTTCGGGCTGGCGATCGGCGGGCAGGCTCGGAAACCAGAACCCTTCCTGCATGGGGTAGTACATGTGGATCGGCAGGATGCCGGCGCAGCGGGCCCACACCTGCCTCTTGCGGTCGCGGAAGCCGCAGGGCTCGGTTTGACCCTCCGGCGGCGGATCCCAGTAGGTGTCCTCGAGCCACGGATCATCGAGGTAGTCGAGCGGATGGGGGCCGGGAAGCTGCTGGCCGGCGACGCAGTCGGCCGCCAGTTCCGGATAGACGGAGTTGGTCAGGACGACCGCGAAGTACTGCATGCGCGCGCGGCCGTCCTTCTCGTACTGGACCAGGACGCCGGGGCGGGAGCTTTGCTCGGTGTTGAGGTCGCAGCGCAAGGCCCAGGCCACGTGGCCGCCGCTGCCGGCGCGGACGAAGGCGTGCTCTTCGTTGGGGTTGTAGCCGACGGCGGCGCGATCCGGCTGCGCATAGACGCTCGGCGTATTGTCCGCGTCGATGACGCCGGCGCCCAGGGCGGGGGCGCCCGGAGTGCGCAGCAGCACGTCGCGGCAGACGCAGGGGTGGTTGTACAGACGCTCGTAGGCGGTGCGCAGGTTCGACCCGGCCGCCACTTTCAGGTCGCGCCCGTCCTCGAAGGCGAAGTAGCCCGTCAGGCCGGGATCCGTCGCGGAAAACCTCCGGTAGGCGAGCGTGTGGAACGCCGCGGCGTCAAACGGCTGGTTCCAAAACGAGATCTCCGCGATCTCGCGGTTCGGCATGGCCTCCGCCCCCTGGGCGGCGCCGAGGAAACCGCTGTCCAGGCAGGACTCGAACGCGAAGCTGCTGAACGCCGGAAGATCGCACGCATAGGCAAGCTCCCCGTCGAAGTAGAGGCGGAACGCGGCGCCGGTGCGCGCCAGCCCGACGCTCACCCATTGGAAGGGGTCGCCCAGCGCCCGGGCGACGTCCACGACCACGTTCGTCGGCGTGTCGGGGTCCTTCCAGCCCGAGAACGCCAGGCGGTACGTCTCCGTGGCGGGAGGCCCGGGGGCGACCGTCGCGGCAATGGACAGGGAGAAAGGCCGGTCGCCGCCGCCTTGGAGGTTGAGAAGCTGCCCCGGGCCGGCGGCCGAATCGCAGGCGCGCGTCCAGAAGTGGATGGCGCCGCCGGCCTGGGTGAAGTAGGCGCGCTTGGGAAGCTCCATGCTGGAGACGGTTGAATCGAAAACGAGCGCCCCGCCCTGCTCGTAGATGGCCTGGTTGGCGCTCCCCTGCTGGCTGGCGATGACGATCTGCGGCGTCTGCGAGGCCGACGGCCAAACCGGATTGTAAACCTGCGGCAGCGACGGGATGGCGACGGCCGACGGCATGTCGTCCGTCTGGAACGGGGCGCTCCACCAGACTTCCAGCGGCTTCCCATCCACCGTCACGAGGAAGACGGCGGAAGGCAGGGCGTTGCTGGGGCTGCCCGCCTCGTCGTAGCCGCTGGGAACCGCGCTCCCCTGTTCGGAGGCGGGGTCGCGGTAGAGCGTCGGGTTGTAGGCCGTGCCGGAAGCGGCCCGGTAGAGGTAGCCGGGAAGCGACGGGTCGGCGGGCGATGCGTCCCAGCCCGGCGCGATCCCGGCGACCGAGCCGCCGCGCAGCGCCGCCTCGAGGCCGACTTCGAGGTCGGAGGGCGCGAGCGTGAACCGGGTCGGGTCGTCGCGCCGGACGGAGTGGATCGGGAGGAACCAAATGTTGTCGTCGCCGACGAGCCGCAGCAGCGACCAGCCCTCCCCGCGGGTGACGAAGGTGCCGTCGGCCTCGACGGCGCGGGCATGGCCTTCGGGTTCCTGATAGTCCATCAGGGTGGCGGTGTAGTCGTCGGGAATGAAAATCGGACGCCCGTAGTCGGTCGCGCCGTCCGCGCCGGCCAGCGTGCCGCGGACGAAGACCGGGACGTCGGCCGGCCAGTCGCATTCGTACTGGCAGAGCTCGAAGGGCCACTCGACCTGGAGCTCGTCCGCCTCCATCCAGTACACCTCGGCGTTCCAGCGCGCCCCGACCGTCGGCCGCAGCGGATAGACGTTGCCGTGCTTGGGGCTGTAGGAGTTGTTGCCCATGTGCCGGTAGAGGTAGGGGCCGCGGTTGTCGGTCTCCTGCACCACGGTCGGGCGCGCGCGGAGGCCGTCGCAGTTGTAGCCGCTGCCGTTCGGGCGCAGGGGCTCGCCAATGACGCCCTTCATGGGGACGACCCGCGGTCGCGCCACCTCGACGGCCTGCACGAGCAGCGGGGTCTCGAAGGTGCCGGAGTCGTAATAGACCATCAGCACCTGCCCGGAAATCTCGCCGGCCGCGAAAAGCTGCTTCGTGGTCTGGTCGAGGTAGAGGCCGCGCGTGATCTTGTTCGTGAGCACCTGGGAAATCCCGCCGACGATGTTGGTCGCGACGCCGAATTGGGGCGTGAGGACGAGGGGGTCGCCGAAAAACTTCACGAACTTGCCGGTCAGGTCGACGGGCGGCGCCTGGTAGGGCCAGTCGGTCCAGAAGATCCGCCGCGGACGCGTTTGCGAGGCGGTGCCGAGGATGTAGGTGTGCTCCTGCCGCTGCCCGTCCGTCAACACCCAGGTGAAAGGGGCCGTGCCGCCGGCGGCCGCGTAGAGGGCGGGCGTCGCCGTGTCGAAGAAGAAGCGTTCCGGGTTGGCGTTCTCTTCAAGAAACAGCGTGTACGTCGCGTCCCAGTCCACGTCGTCGGGCGGCGTGATGCGGTCGGCCAGCCAGTACTGGGGCTTGATGCGCTCCACGGCAAAGCCCGCCTCGACGGCCGCGAGCCGCACCAGGTCGTCGCCGATCATCTCCGGATCGAGGACCGAGACGGCGTTGGTGGGCGCCGCGCCAAGCGCCATCGCGGGATAGGCGTAGTTGGCCGCCAGCCAGGCGTTCTCGGCGGCGTTGGCGGTGACGCGGACCACGGGGGCGCCGGGGATCCCGAGCGAACACTGCGAAGGCTCGGCCGGCGCGCGCGCGCCCGGCAGCGCCAGCGCCGCCAGCGCCAGCATGCGCGGGAGGCGCCTGAGAAGCGGCGGTTTGAAAAGACTTCCGTTCATGGGCGACCCCCATCCTAGAGTTTGATGATGTAGCAGAGGGCGTAGTAGGGCGGACGGTTCTCGTGGGCCTCGCCGCCGCCGACGCTGCTGGTGTTCATGATCTTCTCGCCGTTGTTCTTGAGCTTGCCTTCGCCGCTCAACGCCTCCCTGGAATTGTTCCAGACGGAAGAGTAGCCGACGGTTTTGAACGTGGTCGCGTGGTCGTGGCTGGGAAGTTCGTCGATGGTGAGCACGTGCCGGGCTTCGCCGCCCGTGTCGCCGACTCTGTAGCCGCTGCCGGCGCCGGCGCCGACGATGAAGCGACCGCGCAGGTCGGGGCGACCGCTGGAGCCGTCGCAGAGCGCCCAGCCGGCGGGGATGGCGCTGGCCGAACCCGACCACATGACGATGACGCCCTTCGGAAGCAAGGCGTTGCCGTTCTCCTGGACTTTGCCGTTGCTGACGTTCAAGTTGCCGACGACGCTCCCGCCCAGCCGGAGGTTGCCGCCGATGTTGGCTTCGCCGCCCGTCATGGCGATGCCGCCGAGCGCCGTGAGCTTGCCGGTCATGTCCGACGTTCCCGGCACGGTGAGATTCTGCAGGCTGGCCGTTCCCGAGACCTGCAGCCCGTTGTTGATCGTGGCGTCGGCGGCCGTCACGCGCCCGGCGACCGTGAAGTCCGCCGCGGCGTTGCTCACGTCGGCGGCCAGGGTCGCATACGGAACCGGGAGGATCTTCTGGCGGGGCGCGATCTCGCCGCCCATGCCGTTGACCGTGAGGCCGATGTAGAGCGAGTCGTTCGCCGCATCGGCGAGCGCCTCCTTGAGCAAGAGGGGGGAGCCTTCCACCGGGCTGCCCAGCGCGTCGGAAAGCTCGGTGCTGAAGAGGCCGTTGTCGTCGAGCTTGACGGCATAGGTGCGGCCCCACAGGAAATCGCCCCCGGCAGGCGTCTTGTAGAGCTTGAAGGTCACCGACTGGTTGGGATTTTCCAAGGCGTTTCCAAGCGGGTCCTTCAGGACGCCCTGGTAGGTGAAGGCGGCGGACTGCGTCTGGGCGACGGCGGTGCAGACGGCCAGAGCGGCGAGGATGGCGACGAGATGTTTATGCATGGTTTCGACCTGGGGTTTGAGGTGTGGATGAAAAATGCTGGACATTAGTTAGGGCTTCACCAAGGTTGGCAGCGGGCTGACGCGCCGCAGGGTGAAGCGGCCCTGGGCGCGCAGCGCGCCTTCGCGGCGAAGGCCGGCGAAATCCCAGGCGAGCTTCCCGTGCAGCGTCTCCTCGGGGCTCCACGCCGCCGCGCCTCCGGGGAGCGCGTCCCAGACGAAGCTGACGGTGTTGGAGACGGAGAAGAGCTCCGGCTTGACTTTGGAGACGTAGTTCTCGAAATCGTCGCCCGAAGGCGCCGGGGTCTGGAAGTCGGCCCGGAGCCCGTCGTGATGGGGATGGAGCGCATGGCGCAGGGGGTTGGCGGCGGAGTCGGCGGCCACGGTGAAATGGAAGTCGGCATCGACGCCAAAAGCCCCCTCGCCGGCAATCACCGGCTGGTCGACGGGGAGGCAGACGGCGCTGATGCGCATCGACTGGTCGGCGCCCGCCGGGATGGGCGCGTTGCCGGCGTAGAGCGCCAGCGCGACCGTGCCGTCCTCCGCCTCGGCCCCGGCGGCCACCACGCGCTGGAGCAGCGTCATGCGGCCGTCGCGATCCACATGCAGCGGCAGGCGCAGCGTCATCTTGCCGCCAGCCGGAATCGCCTGGACAAGCTTGTAGTCATTGACCACCTGCGTCACCTGGTCGAGCCGCACGTCGGCCACCCAAAGGCCCGCCGGCCAGGCGCGCGCGCCGGCGGCGCCGCCGTCCGAAACGGCGCTCAGCGGGATCGTGGTGCGGAAGCACGAGCCGCCGTCCACATCCTCCACGCGCAGCAGGCCGCCATAGCGCGTCCCCGCCGCGACGCCGGCGAATTGCCCACGATCCAGCGCCAGCGTCAGTTGCCAGGCCTCCCCCGGCTCCAGGCGCTTCTCCAATTGCAGCGGCAGCGGCTGCCAGTCCGCGTGGGTTGCGGTGCCGGAGGTGTCGCGGTAGAGCACGGCGCAACGGGGCGGGATGTCGAATGCGTTGGTCGCCTCGCCGGGGAGATAGGCCAGCCGCGCGCGCCGCGCCGTGGCGGCGTCGTTGCGGAGGGCCAGCGGCTGCAGCGTCGTGTCGCTCCCAAACGTCACGCCATGCTGGGGCGACACATGGAAGACGCCGCTCCAGTCCACGACCCGATCGGCCGTCATCGCCAGCACCTGGCCGCCCGCGACGGTTTTTGTCAGGCCGAACGGCGCAAACGCAACGGCCTGCGGATTCTGGCCGTACAGGATCTTGGCCTCCGGCGCGTTCAGCGGCAGTCCCGAGCAATACGCCGCCAGCGTCGGCTTGGCGCCCGGCGCGACCGACATGCCGATGTAGTTGTAAACGGCGTCGGGCCCCGTCGGATGCCAGGAATACCGCAACGCCTCCGGCGCCCCGTAGAGCGTGGTGGAAAACGTGTTGGTGGCGAAGCACAGCAGCACGGCGTTGCCCGGCAGGGCGAACACCTCCGAATCGCCCGGGAGCCGGCGATGCCAGAGCCGGACCGCCGGACTCGCCAGGCCCTCGGTGGAGCCCGTCGCGTCGAACTGCCGGGTGCGCGAAAACGCGGCGGCGTCATAGACGCCCACGCTCTCCACCGGCCAATCGCGGAAGAGCGCGTCGGCTTCCAGATTCGGCGAGAGGGCCAGGTGAACGGCGTTCCAGCCGGATACCAGCCGGATCGTCTGGCTCATCTCCTGGGCGTCGGCCGTCGTGTGGAACATGCAGCACAAGCCCGCCAGCAAAAGCATCCATCGACATCGCTTCAACAAGTGCATTGCAGAACTCCAATTTGAATTCGTTGCCAAAATTCTACTAAAGAACATGGAGCCGAGACAAGCGGTTTTTTCGGCGGGCGCAATCGGTCAGTCGCCAGTCGCCAAGGCGGCTTTGTCGCGATCTTTGTCGCTCTTTTAGAGTCGCTAGCCGCTAGCCGCTAGCCGCTGGTTCGGCAGCTTTGTCGCGATCTTTGGCATGAGCTTTGGCGAGCCGCTGACAAGCCATTGAACAGCAAACCATTGGCGCGAAGCACGGGAGGGGCAAGCGTCGGCTTGCCCGCACGCCAGGACGATCAGACGCTCGTCCCTGCTCCCGCCCCGTTCTCGTTCCCGTACCCGTTCCCGTACACGTACACGTTCACGCCCTTTCGTGTACGGGTACGCGAACCGCTCCGCTGGGTACGTGTACGATCTCGCCCAAAGTGGACGCGGCGTCCTCGCCGCGTTTCGCCGCCTTCGCCCCTTCGCCCGCGCCTTGGCGCGGTGCGCCTCGGGAACAGGGGCACGGACATTCCTGTCCGTGATTGTGCCCACGGGTTGGAAAACCCGTGCCCCTTTGCCATCCGCCCGCGGAGACCGCGGTCCCCAGCGACGCGGCCACGATGGACGAACAGCCGGCCGATGCGCTGGAGCCCGCCGTCCTCGGCGGGTGTCCGAAAGCTGTAATCTGGAAGTTTTCTTCCAGATTATTGCATGCGTGGCGGGGTGGGAACCGGGGCGGGTACGGAGCCCCGCGTTCCCAGGGCGATGCGGCGTCTCGGAGGTGGGGACTCTGCCACGCGCCAGGCGCGTGGAACGACACGCGGCGAGGACGCCGCGTCCACTTCCAGGGCGCGGCCGTTTGCATTCCGTGGACGCGGCGCCCCCGCCGCGTTTCGCCACCTGCGACGACTTACCCGCGCCCGAGCGCGGTGCGCCTCGGAGGTGGGGCGACGCCGTCCCGGCGAGCCGCCCCTCGCCTGCGCCATCGGCGCGGTGCGCCCCAGCCTGGGAACGCGAGGCTCTGGACTCGCACCGTATCCTTTGCCATCCGCCCGCGGAGACCGCGGTCCCCAGCGACGCGGCCACGATGGGCGAACAAGCGGCCGATGCGCTGGAGCCCGCCGTCCTCGGCGCGGCCGTTTGCCGGTTGTGGCAGAGTGGGAACCGAAGCGCGGGCGAAGGCGAGAGCGGGGCGGCGGGCCTCGCGTGGGAAATGGACGGAGCGGTCGAATGCGGCTAGCCGGGACGGCGTCGCCCCACCTGCTTCGCATCCCGCTCTCGCGACCATTTGGACGCATGGGATCGAAAAAGTTTTTCGACAAGGTTCACGACAAAGCTCCCTTCGGCTCCCTAGCCGCTAGCCGCTCAACTCGACAAAGTTCACGAAAAGCTCTCGACAAAGCCGCCCTTCGGCACTAGCCCCTAGCCGCTAGCCCCTAGCCGCTCTCTCCGACAAAGTTCACGACAAAGCTGCCCTCCGGCTCCCTAGCCGCTAGCCCCTAGCCGCTAGCCGCTGAACTCGACAAAGTTCACGACAAAGCTGCCCTTCGGCTCCCTAGCCGCTAGCCGCTAGCCGCTCTCTCCGACAAAGTTCACGACAAAGCTGCCCTTCGGCTCCCTAGCCGCTAGCCCCTAGCCGCTAGCCGCTCTCTCCGACAAAGTTCACGACAAAGCTGCCCTCCGGCTCCCTAGCCGCTAGCCCCTAGCCGCTAGCCGCTCTCTCCGACAAAGTTCACGACAAAGCTGCCCTCCGGCTCCCTAGCCGCTAGCCGCTAGCCGCTAGCCGCTGAACTCGACAAAGTTCACGACAAAGTTCACGACAAAGCTGCCCTCCGGCTCCCTAGCCGCTAGCCCCTAGCCGCTAGCCGCTAGCCGCTGAACTCGACAAAGTTCACGACAAAGATCGCGACAAAGTTGCGACTAGCCCCTAGCCGCTGACAGCGGGCAGCGCGAAGATCGTCTCGTCGCCGGCGATGGAGCGGATCTTGACACGCAGGGGTTCGCGGGGACAGGGAAGCGTGGCGTCCCAGAAATCCTTCGTCTTCTGTCCGTCGCGGACGATGAAGCCGCGCTTGTCGATCTTGATCTCGGCATCGCTGTGCCAGGGGCCGTCGGCCGCGGTGCAGTCGGCGCTGACCCATTCGACCAGCTCCAGCCCCTCGTCGCTGATCTCGATGGGCTTGAAGCCCTTCACGGGCCGCGGCTCGGGAGGCTGGTTGTCCTCGTCAAACAGCTCGCCGTCGGGATAGCGGTTGAAACCGTGGCGCTCGTTGTAGGCGGCGATCTTCTGCATGATGCGGTCGCTGTGGAAGGCGTCGAAAACGATGGTGTTGTCCGGCCTGACGGTCAGCGTGGCGTCGTCGGCAAGGACAATCTCGGCGAGGAGATCCTTGAGGTCGCGGAGCTCGACGGCGCAGTCGGGAGTGGCGTGATCCCTGATGAATTCGTCTATGGCGTCGCGGTCGTCGATGTCAATGTAGTAGACGACGACCTTCCTGACCTTCTCGGGAAGGTCGGGCATCTCGACGTTGACGATCTGGTTGACGAGGGGAATGTCGAGAACCCGGGAGGCGTGGTCGAGGAGGTTGGGGAGATAGACGGGAACGAGGCCGAGGCGGCTGTCGTTGAACGCGCCGGCCCAGAAGGAGCCGAGCTCGGCCTCGTCAAGACGGAGACCGGTGACGAGGGAGCGCAGCTTGTCCATCGTCTGGACGGGGTTGCGGAAGAGGGAGACGCCGTCCCTGACATCGAGGACGGTGAAGGCGGCGCCTGCGGCCTGCAGCCGATCGCGAGCGGTCTGGATCGAGTTGAGGCCGACATCCGCATGGATGAAGCGGCGCCCGAGGCGGTGCGCCACGGCGGCGGTCACGCCACTGCCGCCGAAGAAGTCGGCCACCAGCATGCCCTCGTCCGAGGAGGCGGAAATGATGCGCTCAAGCAGGGCTTCGGGCTTCTGGGTGGCATAATCTGTACGCTCGGCGGCCTGTGAATTGACTGGATTGATATCTGTCCACAAGGCTTGGCAAGGCATGCCCTTAAGTTCATCCTTGTACACCTTGAGACGAATGCCCCCTGTTCTTGTGAAATGCAAACGTCCCTCTTCATCCAGCCTTTGCATGGTTTCAATCGGACACCGCCACAAAGAGCGGCACCCTCGATATTCATAATCGTATCCCGCCCCCTTCAAGCCTTTGGCGGTCAAGTTTCCACCTTCCCATAGGCGGCCATCGGGATCCTTGTTCTTGAACCTGGCAAGGTATTCGTCATCGTAGGCTTGCAGGACTTCATTGAAGTGCGGCGTTAGCGAACGGGTATAGAAATAGATCGTGTTGAAATTGTGACCGTAGAACTCCGCGTCACTATGGGCGGTTGTGCATTTCCAGACAATCTCGTTCTGGAAGCAGTCTTCCCCGAACACCTCGTCCATGAGCACCTTGACGTAGTGGCCGATATGCCAGTCGAGGTGGACGTAGATGGAGGCGTTGTCGGACATGACGGTCTTGATGGCCATGAGGTTCTCGTACATCCAGTTGAGGTAGTCCTCCTTGGTCCAGATGTCGCCGTACATCTTCTCCTCGAAGGAGCGGAGCTCCTCGTCGGGAAGTTCCTCCTCGGCGCGGGCGATGGCGGCGGCAACCTTCGGGTTGCGGCGGATGTAGATGCGCTTGGCGTAGTCGGCGCCGGAGTCGAAGGGCGGGTCGATGTAAACGAGATCGACCTTGATGCCGCGGGCGGCGAGGTGGGCGCAGGCGGAGAGGCATTCGCCGCGGATGACGAGGTCGGCCTCGTCGGAGACGGGCGCGCCGACGGTCTCGAGGGTGTCGAGCTCGTAGCGGGGCATGCCGCGGACGATGCGGCGCAGAACGGCGTCGTTGTCGCGGTAGTTGAGGACGCGGCGGGTGCGGGTGAAGTTGGCCAGCAGGGCCTGGCCCTCGATGGACTGCGGAAAGTAGGGTACGTAGGAAATAGGCATGGGTCACGCCTCCGTGAAAAAGGTTCTGATCCTGTCGGCAAGCTGCTCCAGGTTGCTCGCAAGATCGCTGTCGTCGAAAAGGAGAAGGTAGTCGAAACGCCTGTAGCCGAACTTCTCGTTGTTGAGGCGGATGAATTCGTTCTCCATGAAGTGGCGGCGGGCGACGAAACCGGATTCGCCGGCGTAGCCTCTGCCCTTGGTCTCGAGGATCAGGATCTGGCGGATGTCGCGGGAGGCGTCGCGGCGGATGAGGAGGAAGTCGGGGGTGTAGAAGCCGACGCGCCGCCAGCCGCCGCCGATGCGGGCGTAGCAGTCGATCTTGAAGGAGGTGAGGGCGCGGTCGCCGTTGTAGTACAGCTCGAGACCGGCGGTCCTGATTTCCGCGAGGGCGAGCGCCCCCTCGAGGAACTTGCGCTCGAAGTCGCTCTGGCGGAAGTCGTAGGGGAGGTAGTGGAGGGTGCGGTCCCGGTCGGCGGCGGCCTCGGCGCGGCGGGCTTCGGATTCAAGCAGATCGCGAATCCACATGTCGGCGAGCTCGGGATTGTTGAAGTCCTCGGCGGTCTGGCGAAACTCGGCCTTCTTCCGCTCGATGAGGGCGGGATCGGCGCGGGCGGCGGCGGCGGGGTCGGCATCCATGCGGAGAATGTCGTTGCGTTTTTCCTGCTTGGGCCAGAGCGCGGAATGTTCGGGGATGGCATGGAGCTTGTCGACGAGGAGCAGCGCGGCATTCTCGCGGACGACCTCCTCGGTCGTCAGCAGCTGGCGGCGGACGCGGAAGGCCATGCGGACTTCGGAACGCACCTGGCACTGGTCGTAGAGGGTGTTGTAGCGCCGGAGTCCCCCGTGGATGTAGGTGACGCGGTGGAACAGGTCGCGGAGAACATCGTGGTACGGGCGCAGATCGGCGGCGCGGGGCGTGCCGAGGCCCTCGTGGACGATGTCGTTGAGCCAGGCGGGGAAGGAGGCCAAGCCGCCGTACTGATCATAGACGGTGGCCGTCTCGCGGTTGACGGAGAGGGCGCCGGCGGCGGCGGCGTGGCGCTCGTCAAGGTAGCGGGTGGTGATGGTGGCCCGGGTTCTGAAGGCAGGGGTGTCGGGATTGAGCGCGGCGAGCCTGGCGGGGGTGTCGGGGGCGGTTTCGAGCTGCTGCACGTCGTATCGGATGCGGAGCTGGTAGAAGTCCACGGGCGGGAGCTTGAGATGCTCCATGCGGGAGACCTGCGCAACCAGGGGCTCGTCCCCGGCGGCTTGGATGGCGTTGAGCTCGGCGATGCTGGTGTTCTGCTCCTCGCCGAGCTGGCGGTCGAGGATGGCGGCATTGGCCTCGTTGAGCAGGATCAGAGCGGTTTCGCCGGGGCCTCCATCGACCTGGCGCAGGCAGCGGCAGGAGGTCTGGAGCACCATGTTGCGGGGGCAGTCGCCCTCCTGCGAGAGGATGACGCCGGTGAGGCTGCGGCAATCCCAGCCCTCCTTGCCGATCTGGACGAGCAGGATGATTTGGCGCCGGGACGCGGGATCGTCAAGCAGGGCGAAGTCGGCGGCGGCATTGGGCGGTGCGCGGTGCGTCCTGTTGCCCTGGTGGTAGCGGAGGATGCGCTCCGGCGGGATGCCGAGCTCGCCGACCAGCATCGGGTGGATCTCCTCCTCGAGCCGGGCGATCGTGCCGCAGTAGACGGCCAGCTTGGCGCAGGCGCCGTTTGCGTAGGTCTTCGCGCCATAGTCGCGCAGGAAGCGCTGGACGCCGGTGCGGACGATCTCGATGGGCTTGAGGCCGGAGGCGACCTCGAGGCGGGGTTTCTTCAGGAAATCGGCAACGGCGGTGGCCAGCGGGTAGTAGTAAACGGTGTTGGCGATGGTGGCGGAGCGGATTTTGACGGGGCCGACCTCGATCAAGCGCGGCGCGCTGTGGTAGGGCGTGCCGGAGAAGCCGAGGACGGTGTTCTGCTGGCCGGCGCGGCACCACCCGTTGACAACGGCGCGGAGCTTGATGTCGCCGCGCGCGGCGCGCTGGACCTCGTCGATGAAGATCTGCATCCGGGGTATCGTGCCGATGAGGTGGCGCAGCTCGTTGGCGAAGCGTTCCTTCTCCTCCTCGTTGCGCTCGATGAGCTGGAGATTGTCGTCGAGTTCCACGCGGTCGAGAATCACTTTCTCCGCGTTGACGACGAGGACGAGTCCCGTCAGGTCCTCGAAGGGTTGGTGGGCGGCGACCTTCTGCGCGTTGGGATTGCGGGCGCGGTTGCTCTTCTTCGCGGTCTTCGGCTGGTCGAGAACCTCGAACTTGACGAGCTTGCGCATGTCGGAGGCGGCCGGCTCGGGAAGAACCCAGGTGGGATCGAAGTGCTCGATGGTCCGCAGGCTTGGGACGATCGAGCTCTTCAGGCCGGACGGGGCGAGGACGATGAAGTTGCGGGCAAAGGCGGGGTTGTCAGGCTCGTTGACCGCGAAATGGAGGTCCAGATAGATGAAGGCGGCCATGAGGAAGGTCTTGCCGGCGCCCATGGGCAGGGAGAAGAGGTAGTCGGGGTAGCTGGCGTTGTAGAAGATTTCGTCAAAGGCGTCGGTGAACGAGCGATCGGCGGGATGCTCGGTCAAGTGGCGCTCGAAGGTTTCCGCCAACGCGTTTGTCCGCCGGCCCTTCGACTGCCCGTCGATGGACTCGCAAAGCTGGAAGAGCGCAAGCGCCGCGGGATCCGCCTCGAAGCGCTCGCGGGCGACCTGGCTCATCCGGGCGCGGCTGAAGTCCACGGGCTGATTGAAGAAACCCTCGGCGAACAGCCAGGCCAGCGGCCGCCCCCGGCCGGCAATCTTGAGGTAGAGATAGGTCTCGATGGCCGCGATCTGCGTTTCGCGCAGGGCGCCGCGCTGGCGGATGTACTGGAGGACCGGAGTGACCGGGCACTCCGGCAGAGCCAGCCACTGGCGGCATTTTTCCTGGATGATCGAGTAAAACATGGAAGGTTCTTGATGTTCGCAATCCGTAATTCGCAAGACCTTGGACTTTAGACTTTGGACCTTGGACTTTGGACCTTGGACTTTGGACCTTGGACTTTGGACCTTGGACTTTGGACCTTGGACCTTGGACTTTGGACTTACTAGCCGCTAGCCGCTTCTCATCGACAAAGTTTTGCGACAAAGCTCTCGACAAAGTTGCCGACGGCAGACCTTGGACCTTGGACTTTGGACCTTGGACTTACTAGCCGCTAGCCGCTACTCCCCGCAACACTTCTTGTACTTCTTGCCGGAGCCGCAGGGGCACGGGTCGTTGCGGCCGACCTTGGGCGAGGCGCGCTCGATCGGCTGGGCCGAGCCGCCCTGGCTCGCGGCGGCGGCTTCGGCGCGCTGGAGCGCCTTGTCGAACGCATCGGCGTCCTGCTGCGCCTGCTGGGGGCTCGCGGCGGGCTTCGCCGCCAGCACGGAGACGCCGGCGCCGGCGTGCGTCGCCTGCACGCGGCGGGGGCGGCGCGCCAGGGCCATGAAGTTCTGCATCGACTCGAGCGACGTCGAGGAGCGGAAGACGCCCGTGCAAATCGAGAGCTTGATGCGCGACATGAGATCCTCGAAGAGGGAGAACGCCTCGCGCTTGTACTCGACGAGCGGATCGCGCTGGCCGTAGGCGCGCAGGCGCACGGCGTCGCGCAGCTCGTCCATCGAGCGCAGGTACTGCTGCCACTCGGTGTCGATGCAATGGAGCAAAACGTAGCGCTCCATGTTCGCGAGCATCTCGGGGTTTTCCATCGAGCACTTCAGCTCGTAGGATTCCTCGACCTGCTGGTAGACGAACTCGGCCGCCTCCTCGGGCTTGCCGGCGAACGGCTTGAGGTCGGCTTCGGACACGGCGATGGGGAAGACCCCCAGGAGCCAGTCGGCGAAATCCGCGGGGCTGGCGTCGCGCTCGGAGGTCATGAAGCCCTCGGCCTGGGTCAGCACCAGGTCGTGCATCACGTCAAGCACGTAGCCGTGCACGTCGGGATTGCCGAGGACGCCGGAGCGGAAGGTGTAGACCACCTCGCGCTGCTTGTTCATCACGTCGTCGTATTCGAGCGTGCGCTTGCGGATGGAGAAGTTGTGCTGCTCGACGCGGCGCTGGGCCGTCTCGATGGAGCGGTTGAGCCAGCGGTGCTCGATGGGGTCGCCCTCCTGCATGCCGAGGCGCGTCATGATGCCGGCGATGCGGTCGGAGCCGAAGAGGCGCATCAGGTTGTCTTCGAGCGACACGTAGAACCGCGAGGAGCCGGGGTCGCCCTGGCGGGCGCAGCGGCCGCGGAGCTGGCGGTCGATGCGGCGCGACTCGTGGCGCTCGGAGCCGATGACGTGCAGCCCGCAGGGCTTCTCGACCAGCAGGTCGCGCAGCGTCTTCGACGCCCCTTCGGGCTTGTCGTCGAGCCGCGTCTGGGAAAGCACCACGTCGCGGTCGATCCAGAGCACGCCCTCCCCGAGCTTGATGTCGGTGCCGCGGCCGGCCATGTTGGTGGCGATGGTGACCGCGCCCTTCTGCCCCGCGAGGGCGACGATCTCGGCTTCGCGCGCGTGGTTCTTGGCGTTGAGCACGTTGTGCGGGACGCCCGCCTCGCGGAAGAGGCGGCTGAGGATCTCCGACGTCTCGACGGCCACCGTGCCGATGAGCACCGGCTGCCCGCGGCGATGGCGTTCGAGGACGTCGTCGATGATCGCCTTGAACTTCTCGCGCTGCGTGCGGTACATCACGTCGTTGGCGTCGACGCGGCGGATCGGCCGGTTCGTGGGGATGACGACGACGTCGAGCTTGTAGATGTCGTTGAATTCGCTCGCCTCGGTCTCGGCCGTGCCGGTCATGCCGGCGAGCTTGCGGTACATGCGGAAGTAGTTCTGGATGGTGATCGTGGCGAGCGTCTGCGTCTCGCGCTCGATCGCCACGCCCTCCTTCGCCTCGACGGCCTGGTGCAGGCCGTCCGACCAGCGGCGGCCCGGCAGGATGCGCCCGGTGAACTCGTCCACGATGAGCACCTTGTTGTCCATGACGACGTAGTCGGTGTCCTTCTCGTAGAGGCAGTACGCCTTGAGAAGCTGGTCGACGTTGTGGATGCGCTCGCTGCGCTCGGCGAACTGGGCCTGGATCTCCTGGCGCCGCTTGTTGCGCTCCTCCTTGGGCAGCCCGAGGCCCTCGAGCGCCGACAGCGCCGACACGATGTCGGGGACGACGAACATCTCCGGATCGGCGGGGTTGAGCTCGGCGCACCCCTTGTCGGTCAGCGCCGCCTCGCGCGTGCGTTCGTCGATCGTGAAGAAGAGCTCCTCACGGTACTCGCGCGCCTCCTCCTTGTGCATCTCGGTGAGCATCAGGCTCTCGACGTCCTCGTGGATCTTCCTCAGCGCGGGATCCTCCAGCATCGACATGAACCCCTTGTTCTTGGGCATGCCGTGGTAGACCTGGTACATGCGCTTGCGCGCCGTGAAAACGTCGTCCGCCTCGACCGCCTTCCTGACCTCGTCCAGGTGCTTCGACACCAGCGTCTGCTGACGCCGGAAGAGGCGCTCGACCTTGGGGTTGAGCTCGGAGTACTGGTGCGTGGAGACGGCGGCGGGGCCCGAAATGATCAGCGGCGTGCGGGCCTCGTCGATGAGGATGGAGTCCACCTCGTCGATGATGGCGAAGTGGTGGCCTCGCTGGACTTGCTCGCGCGAATCCATGGCCATGCCGTTGTCGCGAAGATAGTCGAAGCCAAACTCGGCGTTCGTGCCGTAGGTGATGTCGCACGCATACTGCTCGCGACGCTCCGTCGGCCCCATCGTGTTCTGGATGCAGCCCACCGTGAGCCCCAGCCAGCGGAAGACCTGCCCCATCCACTGCGAGTCGCGCAGGGCGAGGTAGTCGTTGACGGTGACGAGATGGACGCCGTTGCCGGCAAGGGCGTTCAGATAAAGCGGCAGGGTCGCCACAAGCGTCTTGCCTTCGCCCGTCTGCATCTCGGCGATCTTGCCCTTGTGCAGGACGATGCCGCCCATGAGCTGCACGTCGAACGGCACCATGTCCCAGATCATCTTGTGGCCGCAGACCTCGATTTCCGTCCCGACCATGCGACGGCAGGCGTTTTTCACGACGGCGAAGGCCTCGCAGAGGATGTCGTCGAGCGTTTGCCCGCCATTGAGGCGTTCGCGGAACTCGACGGTCTTCGCGCGAATTTCCTCGTCCGAAAGCGCCTTGAACGCCTCGTCGAAGCGATTGATTTCCGCGACGAGCGGACGAAGCCGCTTGATGTCGCGCGTGTGCTTGGTGCCGAAAATGGATGCGATGAACTTGATCATGGTTGCGGTTCCGAAGAAAGTGGGCCGCACCGAGCGCGCACAGGAAGAAGCATCGCCGCGATCAAGGTCTGGCCCTGTTGAATCAGAATCCGAAGTCTACCAAAACGCCGCGCCCATGTCCATCAGCGAAGCATCCGATTGCGGAAAGATGCGCCACATGATAGACTCCATGCGACATGAAGACGGAAACTGCAATCGGCTTTGGATCGAACCTCGGCGATCGGCTTGCGAACCTTGGCGAAGCCCTCAGGCGCCTTGAGGCGCTGCCGGGCGTCCGTTTGCTCGAAAAATCGTCCGTCTACGAGACGGAGCCCGTCGGCGTGCCCGCAATCTACGCATCGCTTGACTTCCTCAATGCCGTCGCCATTTTCGAGGTGACCCTCGAATGTGAAGCCTGGTCAGGCGCCGTGCATGCGATCGAGGACGCCATGCTGCGACAGCGCACCGGCGTTCGAAACGCACCGCGGATCATCGATCTGGACATCCTCTACTTCGGCGACTGCATGATGGATCAGCCGCATCTGCACCTGCCGCACCCGCAATGTGTCTCGCGCCGCTTTGTGTGCGCCCCCCTCGCCGAGCTCCGTCCAGGCCTCGTGCTCCCTGGCGAAACCCGAACGATCTCGGCCATTCTCGCCAATCTTCCGCTGGAGCCGAAAGTTGTGAAACTGGAAACTGGAAATTGAAAATTTGATCGGGCCGATCAGGATGAAGCGCCCTGAAAACAAAAATGGTGGCGAGGAAGGGAATCGAACCCCTGACACGGGGATTTTCAGTCCCCTGCTCTACCATCTGAGCTACCTCGCCACATTGCGCCTGCTTTTGAACAAGAAACGTCCTCGGCAAGACAACGCGATTGAAACTACCACAAAGAAGGCGTCGCAGTCAACCTGATTTTTTGTTCTTGTCAATAGAAACACAATCTGCTACTTTCTTGGGCGTCTTGATTTCACACCCCAAGGAAACATCCATGAACACCGACACGATCCGCGTCACCCTGACCGAAGAAGAGATGCCCAAGGCATGGTACAACATCGCCGCCGATTTCAAGCGGCCGATGCTCCCGCCCGTGGACTCCGCCGGCAAGGCCATTTCGCCCGAAGCCCTCGGCGCCATCCTCCCCATGAACCTCGTCGAACAGGAGGTCAGCACCGAGCGCTGGATCCCCATCCCCGACGACGTCCGGCAGATCCTCTACCGCTGGAGGCCGACGCCCCTGCGCCGCGCCGTCGGACTCGAACGCGCGCTCGACACGCCGGCCAAAATCTACTTCAAGGACGAATCCGTCTCGCCCGCCGGCAGCCACAAGACGAACACCGCCATCCCGCAGGCCTACTACAACAAGATCGCCGGCACGAAGCGGATCACCACCGAAACGGGCGCCGGCCAGTGGGGCACCGCCCTCGCCCTCGGCTGCAAGATGATGGGCATCGACCTGCGCGTGTACATGGTGAAGATCAGCTTCATCCAGAAGCCGCTTCGCCAGCTCATGATGCGCACGTGGGGCGCGGAATGCCTCGCCAGCCCGACGACCCTCACGAAGGCCGGGCGCGACGTCCTGGCGCAGTGGCCCGACACCGAGGGGAGCCTCGGCATCGCCATCAGCGAGGCCATCGAGGACGCCGTCTCCACGCCCAACACGAAGTACAGCCTCGGCAGCGTCCTCAACCACGTGCTCCTCCACCAGACGATCATCGGCCTCGAAGCCAAGGAGCAGTTCAAGAAGATCGGCCTCTACCCGGACGTCATCATCGGCTGCGCGGGCGGCGGCTCGAACTTCGCCGGCATCTCGTTCCCGTTCCTCGCCGACAAGATCGCCGGCAGCAGGAACCCGCGCGTCGTCGCCGTCGAGCCGGCGGCTTGCCCGAAGATGACGAAGGGCGTCTTCGCCTACGACGCGGGCGACGTCGCCATGATGACGCCGCTGCTGCCCATGTACACGCTCGGCCACGAGTACCAGCCCGCCGCGATCCACGCCGGCGGCCTGCGCTACCACGGCATGGCGCCGCTCGTCAGCCACGCCAGGCGCGAGGGCCTCCTCGACGCCATGGCGCTGCCCCAGGTGGAATGCTTCGCCGCCGCGATGACCTTCGCGAACGCCGAAGGGCTCATCCCCGCGCCGGAAAGCTCGCACGCCATCGCCGCCGCCATCCGCGAGGCCAAGGCCGCCAAGGAGGAAGGCGAGGAGAAGACCATTCTCTTCAACCTCTCCGGCCACGGCATCCTCGACCTCACCGGCTACCAGTCCTACATGGAAGGCAGGCTCGTCGACCACTACTTCGACGACGACGACCTCAAGGCGTCGCTCGCCTGCATCAAGGACCTCCCCAAGCCGCCGGCGGACTTTTAGCGGCCAGCGGCTAGAAAATAGGGAATTGCGTTAATCGATCGGGCCTTGCGGAATCATTGGGAACGATGTACAATGGCTGTGGCTTCTATGAAATATTGAAGTCGAATTTCCAACAAAGGACAGCACATGAAAACACAACCCATCCGCCGCTTCGGCACTACGTTTTTTGGCTTGGTTCTCGCGACGTGCCTCACCGCCACGGCCGACGACCAGTACTGGAACCCGACCACGACCGCCAAGCAGGCAGGCTCCAACGACTGGGACGTGGCTGTCAACGCCTGGGCGCCCACGACGGCGGGCACCACCAGTCCGGAGCCCTGGGTGAATGGAAACGACGCCTGGTTCAACTTGAACTGGGGTGCAAACGACGTCACCGTCAACGGCGTTTCCGCCCGGTCCCTCTATTTTCAGGATGGCACGTGCATCTTCTGGCCTGGCACGGGACCGCTGACGCTGGAGGGCCCCGTCACCAACCGAAACAATCTGCTGACCTTCAACAACGACATCTGCCTCTCTGCCGACCAGGACTGGCATGTGACGCGGCAGACCACGGTCAACGGTTCGATCACCGGCCCCTGCACGCTCAAGAAAACCGGCGGCGGCTCGCCGGCGTTGGTGCTCACCAGCACGAACAACGCCTTTGCCGGGCTTTGCGTCGAGAGCGGGAACGTGAACGCCTACTTTGGCGGCGACGTCCTCGGCGGCGCGGCGTCGACGATCACCATGGGATCGCCAGAGCAGGATCTCGTTGCCAAACTCTCGCTGAACCCCCGCACCGACCAGGCCGAGACAACCTGGAGCGTCGGTCCCGTCGTCGCGAACGGTCTGGGTGAAATCGCATTCGTCTCGGACGGCACGAAGCTCAATGTCGTTCCGTTCGGAGCGCTCAGCCGCGAAAACAACGGCGTCCTCGCCCTCCGTCAAAGCGCAGGGGCTTTCGACGTCCGGCAGAACGTCACGTTCTCGAATGGAGCGGACATGACGGCCAATGGCATGTTGCCGCCCTGGCTGGCGACGTCCGCCAGCGGCGATTTCCTTGCCTACGACGGCCTCGTGAAAACCGCTTCCTACAAAACGACGGCGCCGGACACCTGGACGGCAGCGGATGTCGTGCACAACACCGTGGCGCAAACGCTGGAGGCGGACGCCGCGGTGCATGCCCTCAGGGTCTCGTCGGCCGATCTCACGATTCCCGCCGGGCTGGCGCTGACGAACGCCAGCGGCGGACTCATCCTCATTGGCAGCGCCATTCGCGGCGACGGCCTTCTGACCGTCGGCACCAACGAACTGATCGTCTACGCGACGTCGTCCTCCGCCATTGATTCGGAGATCGCCGCCCATGGCCTCACCCTCTGGGGCGGCGGCACGTTGTCCGTCACGAATGCGACATGGTCCGGCGACACGTGGATCCATCAAGGCGCGCTGAAGTTTGATTTCGCCGACGATGTCGTCCTCGACACCCGTCGTTTCAACGGACTCGGCGAATTGAGCAAGGATGGTTCCGGCGACCTGTCGCTGACCAGCTCCACGGGGCGGATTGGCAAGCTCACGTTGGCCGGCGCGGGTGGAACCGCTCTGCTCGGAACCCGTCTTCAGACGTTGGCGTCGATGACCATCGCAGCGCCCTTGATCCTCTCGAACAGCTGTCTGGGCTCCAAGGGTGTCGTGACGACCGGAGCCGGCAACGACAACACGCCGATCCAGATTGTCGGCACCGGCGTTCCCGGCCAGGCCACGATGCTCGATTGCGGCGATTCCGGTGCTTTGATTGGCCAGGACGGCGGAAGCGGCAACTCGCTGCTTGTCGATGGGAAAGGCGTTGCGGGGGGGGCCGTCGTCACCGGCATTTCCAACAGTGGAAACGTTGGCTTCGCCGTCGGTCGCGGCAACGGTTCCTGCAACAATCGCGTCGTCATCGCCAATGGTGGCGAGATCTGGGATTATGAAGTCGACACGAACCGCAACAATGGCATTGGCGTCGGCGCCGGCTCCAACGGGAACCGCCTGGAGATTCTCGGCGGCGAAGGCTTCGTCTCTACATTTTACAAGGCTCACCCGCATTCTGTCGGCGCGGGGAGCGCCACAAACAACGTCATCATCATCGACGGCAAGGGGGCGCCCGGTTCTGCCGTCATGCAAGTCGGAAACGGCAGGTCGCTCAACATCGGCTCTGGCGGCGGCTACGGCAACTACGCATGCGTGACCAATGGAGGCCATTTCATCAAAGGGTCGATCATTGTGGGGGTGGACGGGAGCGGGAATCGGCTCGACGTCGTTGGCGCCGGGTCGGAAATAGTCGGCAACGGCGGCGATTCCACGTTCTCCCTCGGGACGGGCATTGCGTCGAGCAACGTCGTCTATGTCGCCGACGGCGGCGAAATCCGGAACATCAACAAATGGGGAACCTGCATCGGCGGCGCCGGCAACACCACCGCCGGCACCGCGATCGGCAACCGCATGATCATCGCGACTGGCGGCGCGTTCCGGACGTCCAACGACATCAGCATCGGAAGGAACAAGGGCGTCGGTTCGTCGGCCATCGACAACGGCGTCCTTGTGACCGGATCGGGCGCATTGTGGGATTGCGGCCGGAAAACCCTGAACATCGGCGTCGAACAAAACGGCAGCGTTGCCCGAGGAAACAGCCTTGTCGTCGAAAACGGCGGCGTCGTCCTCGGCGAGCGCGTCACGGTCGGGGCGATGTCGGATGCCGTCGCGGGCGGCTCTTCGACCGGCAACCGGCTGACGATCACAAGCGGAGGTCGCGTCCAGTTGGTCGACAAGGCAACCTGCGGCTCCATTTCGGACACGGCATTCTCCTCGGGCAACCGGATCGCCGTGACCCAAGGCGGCGTGCTCAACGCGAACACCCTGGTGGTCGGCGCCCCCGACGACAACACCATCGCCGCCACCGACGGCGGCGTCTTCCAGTTCTCTTCCCCCACCCCGACGATCACCTCGCTCACGCCCGGCGACATCGCCATCGACGGCGGCGTGATCGCGTTCCGTGACATCCTTTCGGCCCGAGTGCACGCCAATGTCGGCGGCACCCAGCTCACGAACATGCTGTGGAGCGGCTCGAACGCCTTCCGCCTGAACAACGCCAGCACCACGACATGGGCGGGCAACACCTACGTGTTCGACCCTGCGTTCGGCAGCACGAATTACTTCCGCCTCGAAATGGTCGACGGCACGACCGCCTATCGCGGCATGGACGGAGACACGCTGACGATCGGCCGGAGCGTGGGCGGCGGAGGCGAAATGCTCTGCTCCAACACCACGGCCTCCGTCGACATGCCGTTCGTCCTCAACGGCGACCTGGCCCTGTTCAACAGCACGCTGACGCTGCAGCAGGCCGCCGAGGTCAACGGCGACGTCTTCATCGATCTGGACAACCTGCCGGAATCCGGCGCCGTGATCATCGCGCAAGACGATCTCGCCTTGGGCGACGCCGCCACGTTGCATCTCTCGGGGAGGCTTGTCGATGGACAAGTCCTGATCGCCTGCGAAGGCGACCTCGCCGGACGCTTCAACGCCACGGGTCTCGGCAACGCCTACACGTTGGCCTACGGGGCGGAAGGCCCCGGCACCGTCTCCATCATGCACAACCCGACGGTTTTCACCGTCCGCTAGCTTTTCGCAGGGGCGGAAACATGATTCCGCCCCGCGCTTCACCACGCCAATAGGCACCAACATTGCAATCCCATGAAAAATACGACCTCCACACTTCAGCACGCCCTCGGCGCCATGGCCGTCGGCCTTGCCGCCGCCCCGCTTCTCGCTCCTGCCGAACCTGTCGTCAGAGCCTCCGAGGAATACCCCGACTTCTATGCGGGCGACACGACCAAGGGCATCGACTTCGTCCAGTCGATCTCTGTTCTCGCCCCCGCCTACTGCTCCAATGTCAAGGGCGACGCCACCGTCGTCTTCAAAGCGCCCGGCATGACGCAAGCCAGGGCGTTTTGCTGGCGGCAGCCGACGAAGGAGAAGCCCGGCGAATGGGGGCACGACGCGCTGCTCGCCGACATCGCGCTGGGCGACGACGCCACCGGCAGCTTCGTTTTCCACGCAGACGAATTCCCCAACGGCCCCACGACAATCCGCATCCAGGCCCGGGACGACAAGAACCACCAGGACTACTGCGAGCTGCAGCTCTTCAACCTGGGCGGCGTCGTTTGGAACCAAGGCATTCCCAAGGCCGACCCGCCCGGCGCCAAAGGCATGAAGCTCGTCTTCTCCGACGACTTCGACGGCCCGCTCTCCATCTCGCCCAACGGCAACGGCGCCCGCTATGCAGCGCACAAGACCGGCGGAGGCGACTTCAGCGGCTGGCAGTTTTCAGACCCCATGGGCGAAAACGAGCCCTTTGGACAGATGGGCACGTTCCTTCGCATCCACGCGTCAAAGCCCCTGGGGACGGCGGGGCGCTCCGGCATCCTGTCGTCGTTGCGCGCCGACGGCACCGGCGTCTGCGTGCCCGTGCCTTCCTACTTCGAGTGCCGCTTCGTGGCACAGTCCGCCCCGGGCACCTGGCCGGCTTTCTGGACGCTGACCAAGGGCACCCACGCCCTCGACAAAAACGACCCCGCGTTCGAATCCTTGAAGAACATGGGCACCGACGAACTCGACGTCGTCGAGTGCTACGGCGGCTACGGGCCGAAGAACCCGAACTCCGGCGGCGTCTATCATAGCGTCAGCCACTTCTGGGGACAGGCCAAGCCGGCCTGGGCAGAAAGGCAACGCCCCGACGGCTCGCCGAACCCCGACTACAAACCTTCCAGTTTCCGCACCGACGCGTTGAAGATCGGCGGCCGGTCCTCGTGGTCGTGGACGCCCCACACCTACGGCCTCGCCATCACCGAGACGGACACGGTCTACTACTTCGACAACATCGAAGTCGGGCGTCATCCCACCGGCCCGACGTCGCTGGCGCAACCCGCCTGGTTCCTCGTCAACTACGCCATCGGCGGCATCAGCGGCTGGCAGATCGACATGGATCGCTACGGAAACCAGACCGACATGTGGGTGGACTTCGTCCGCGTCTATTGCGGCTCCGCCCAGCCGCCCGCAATCAAGGTGGACGGCTTTGCCGGCGCCTCCCCGGCGCGTGTCGCGGTCTCCACGCCGACCCCTGGCGCCGTCATCCGCTACACGCTCGACGGTTCGGATCCAACGGAACGCTCCGCCGTCTACACGAAGCCGATCGCCGTTGCCAAGCCGGCCACCTTCAAGGCCGTCGTCTTTGCCGACGGCGTCAAGCCGAGCCCGCCAGCACAGGCGGCCGTCATCGCGCCTCCCGGCGTCCCCGGGGCCGTTGGCATCAGCTTTGCCACCCACGAGGACCAGATCTTCGCCGCCACCGACGTCGCGGGCATTGGCGCCGACGCGCAAGGCAACTGGAACACCGTCATGGCGACGGACAAGACCGCGTCGGCATTCGTCACCGCCGACGGCGCCGCATCGCGCATCCTGTTGACGATCGATGGCGAGGCCAATCCGCAAACCGGCGAATCCTGGGGCTTCAGCGGCAACGACGAAAAACTCAAGCGCGGCAACCTGGCCTCGAACCCAAGGCTCCTGCTCAGCGGAATCCCGCATTCGAAATACGATGTGGTCGTGATCCTCGGCGCCGGCATCCACAACGTCCAGGGCGAAGTCTCGATCGCGCCGCAGGGCGCCGACAAGCCATCCGACGCCTATTCGTTTGACTACGGATGGAACGGCGGCAAGCACGCGGTTGCCACGACGCGCCCGGGCGAAGCCGCCAAGAACACGAACTACATCGTGTTCAAGGACGTCGCCGGCGAGGCCATCGCCGTCACGATGAAATGGGGCGGCGGAAAGGGCTGGACGGGCATCGCCGCGATCCAGATCATTCCGCGGCCATGATGTAAAACTGTTTTTCACGAACACCCTCGATTCCGTGCGAGCCACCCTTTGACTCGCACGGAATCGCAGCCTGAAACAATGCATCGAGAACACTCAACGCTTGCAAACCAAGCCGCAAGTGTGGTTTAATCTCCACTATGAAACGAATCGCCCTTCTCTCCTCCCTCGCCCTCGTCACCACGGCCTCGACCTGCCTCGCGTGGGAAGGTCGCCACGCCCCCGCGCGCGTCGCCCTCGCCAAGGCCTGCGACGAGCGATACGCCGCCAACGCCAGCCGCTACGCCAACGACGCCACGCGCTTCGTCGCGCGCGGTCTCCTTGCCGACAAGACAACGCGCACCATCACGCTCGACGCGTTCACCACCGGCGTGGGCCCCGGCGATGTGGCGGAGTTCTTCCTGATTACCGAGAACAGCGGGCATGGCTACGAATCCCTCATGACGACCTTCGCAAAGGCGGACGACATCTGCAAGGCGATCGAGTTCATCGGCGTCCCGCGCGGGCGCAGCGTCAATTATGACAAGTACATCTTCTGGCCCAAGGGCGAACGCCTCCTCGGCACCGCAAAGATCGGCGAAGCCGATCCCGTGCCCCTGGCCAATCTGATGACGGACAGGCAGACGGGTGCGCCCGTCGAACAGACGGGCTTCATCTACACGGGCGACCGCCGCGACGACGCCGACGCATTCATTGGCGATTCACACGGCCCCGGCTCCATCATCTGCTCCTACAACGAACCCATCACCGTGCTCGACATCCCGCGCATGGCGCTGCAACACGAAGTGTACGAAAACTTCGTCGTCGGCCCGACCTTCCCGACCAACGTCGATCTGCGCGTCGAGATCGTCCTGACCCCCGAATCGCGACCGGCGGATTCCCCACGGCGCGTGCTCGACGTCACGCTGGCGTTCACGACCAACGGCGTCGCCATCGACGACGCACCGCCCGCGCCGCTCCCTGAAGTCCTGACAAAACTGCAGGCTTCCACCCAAGCCGCGCGCGACGTCCATGCCACCGTCACGTGGGCCGACGACCTCCCGCTCATGCAGATCCGCGACACCTGCCGCGTTCTGAAAATCCTTGATTCCGATGGCGGCGTCCGCCTCGAGCCGCCCGTGCAGGGGAACCCCTACTACAAGGCGTTCGTTCCCAACGAATCTTGGCGAACCCGCGCGCAACGCCCCACGCAGCCCTGCGAACTTCGCATCGACAACGATGGCGCAACCACGCTCGTCGTCATCGAGGAAATCTGGAAGGAGGGCGAAATCGACCCCGAGCTCAAGATTTCCGAAATCAAGGATGTCAAACCCGCCGCCCTGCCCGCGTTGATGAACGAGAAAAAGCCCAACCTCGCCGTGCTGCTCGTCTTCGCGCCCGGCAACCTGCGCTACGCCGACATCAAGCCCTACCTCGCCGCCGTCATCCCCACCCACCCCAATCTCTACGTGTTTGTGGAATGAGGCTGACAACGTAATTCCTGAACCCTGAACCCTTCACCACGATGAAACCCTTCCCCTTCATGTTCCACGGCGGCGACTACAACCCCGACCAGTGGCTCCACATTCCCGGCACGGTCGACGAAGACTTCCGCCTCTTCAAGCTGGCCGGCCTCAACTCGGCCTCGATCGGCATCTTCGCCTGGTCGGCCCTCGAACCCGAGGAAGGGGTCTTCGACTTCAGCTTCATCGACGACATCATGGAACGCGCGACGCGCGCGAAGATGGCGATCATCCTCGCCACCCCCTCCGCCGCAAAGCCCAACTGGATGGCGCAGAAGTACCCCGAGATCCGCCGCATGCATTCGCCGGGCCGGCAAGTCGAACCCCAGCGCCAGGAACAGTGCCACCGCCACAACCACTGCCCCACCTCCCCCGTCTACCGCGAAAAGTGCCGCATCATCAACACCAAGCTCGCCGAACGCTACGGCAAGCACCCCTCGCTGGCGATGTGGCACGTCTCCAACGAATACAACGCCGGCTGCGAATGCCCGCTGTGCAACGCGGCCTTCCGCCGGTGGCTCAAGAAGAAGTACCGCACCCTCCAGGCGCTCAACGAAGCCTGGTGGACCGGCTTCTGGGCCCACCGCTTCACGGACTGGGAGCAAGTCCGCATGACCGACCCTTCAATCCCCGCGATGGTCGTGGACCGCCAGCGCTTCGACTCCGACCAAATGCTCGATTTCTTCCGCGCTGAATCCGCCCCGCTGCGCAAGATCACGCCCGACATTCCCATCACCGCCAACATGATGGGCACCTTTCTCCCGCTCGACTACTGGCGCTGGGCGAAGCACATGGACGTGGCAAGCTGGGACGCCTATCCGCCCTATCACGACCGCCCCGACACCGCCACCCACACGGCTGCACACACCTCCTTCACCCACGACCTCAACCGTTCGCTCAAGGGCGGCAAGCCCTTCCTCCTCATGGAGTCCTCGCCAGGGCCCACGAACTGGATGCCGATCAACCGCCTCCTCCGCCCCGGCCAGCACCGCATGAAGTCGCTCCAGGCCGTCGCGCACGGCTCCGACGGCGTCTGCTACTTCCAGCTCCGCAAAGGACGGGGCGGCTGCGAGAAATTCCACGGCGCCGTGATCGACCACGTCGGCTCCGAGGACAACCGCATGTTCCAGGAAGTCGCCTCGCTCGGCAAGGACCTCAAGCGCCTCGCCCCCGTCGTCGGCGCGCGCACCCCCGCCAAAGTCGCCATCGTCTTCGACTGGGAATCGCGCTGGATGCTCAACGCGTCCAACGGCCCCTCCGCCTTCGCCAAGGACACCGATGCCGCAGCCCTCGCCCACTACCGCGCGTACTGGAAGCGCGGCATCCCGGTCGACCTCGTCAACGGCGACGCCAGGCTCGACGGCTACGACGTCGTCATCGCCCCCCAGCTCTACATGCTGCGCGAAGGCTTTGCCTCGCGCGTCGAACGATTCGTCTCGAAAGGCGGCGCCTTTGTCGCCACCTACCTCACCGGCATCGTCAACGAAACGGATCTCGTCTTCACCGGCGGCCTCCCCGGCCCGCTCCGCAACGTCCTGGGCATCCGCTCGATGGAGATCGACTACCTCTACGACGACGAGCGAAACGAAGTCATCGTAAGCCCCGACGCCCCGATGCCGCTGTCTGGCACCCATGCCGTCGCCCGCGTCTGCGACGTCATCCGCGCCGAAACCGCGCAGGTCGTCGCCACCTACGGCCGCGACTTCTACGCCGGCGAACCGGCCGTCACGGTCAACCGCTTCGGCAAGGGCGAAGCCTGGTACATCGCCGCCGCCGGCGCCGACGACAGCCTCCTGGACGCCTTCCACGGCGCGCTCGCCCAAGCCCGCAAGCTCAAGCGCGCGCTGCCCGACTGCGACCTCCCCGCAGGCGTCACCGCACAAATCCGCAAGTCCAAGACCGGCAGCTTCATCTTCGTGATCAACTTCAACAACGCCCCCGCCGCCATCACCCTGACGAAAGCCCGCCGCGACCTCCTCACCGGCCGCACCCTCTCCGGCGCCAAGACCCTCCCCCCTTACGGCGTCCTGGTCCTCCAGGATTAAAATAGCAGCGCATCGACCACAAAAGAATGTCCACAGACGATGCGTACACGAATTTCCAGTTGATGAAATTCGAGAACCCTGTCGCCAAACAGTCGCTGAAATCGAAAAAGGCACGACAAAGTTGCCCGACCTTGGACCTTGGACTGTGGACTAGAAAATGGCGCAGCCGCCCCCGCCCAGTTTCAAGTTTCAAGTGTCCAATTTCAAACTCAGACTTGAACTCGCCCCCCGAAATCGTGTACTATAAAGGCCAATCCAAGTCCACTTGACAACGCCTGCGCCGCCAATTCCGGTGCGCGGCATTTTTTGGAGGGGTGGCGGAGTGGTCGATCGCGGCGGTCTTGAAAACCGTTGAGGCGCAAGTCTCCGGGGGTTCGAATCCCTCCCCCTCCGCCACCGTTCAAGGAACCAGAGTCCGGGACTTTCAACAACGTTGTCGATTCAAAGTCTCTTGTCAGTCGCTAGTCGCCAGGGGCTAGTCGCTAGTATTCATGTCCAAAGTCCAAAGTCCAAAGTCCAAAGTCGCCTCCGCCCCACCCTTGCTCCCCCACTTGCTCCCATTACACTTGCTCCCCCGCTTGCTCTTACACCATGCAGCCCCTCTAGATAATATCTAGACGCTCTAGAAACTTAGCCCCTCGCCGCTTTTTTCGGCAAAGCCGCCACACTAGCCGCTAGCCGCTAGCCCCTAGCCGCTAACTCCTCACTCCTCACTCCGCACTCCGCACTCTCTCCCATGCAATACGACAAAAACCACGCCCTGCTCCAAAGCGACATCCCCGAACTGAAGCCGCCCCGTCGCGGCAAGGTCCGGGACGTCTACGACCTCGGCGACACGCTGCTGTTCGTCGCCACCGACCGCATCAGCGCGTTCGACTGCGTCATGCCCAACGGCATCCCCGACAAAGGGCGCGTCCTGACCCGGCTCAGCCTCTTCTGGTTCACGTTCTTCAAGGACGTCCCCAACCACCTCGTCACGGCCGACGTCGAGGAGTACCCCGACGTCCTCCGCAGGCACCGCGACGATCTCGACGGGCGCTCCATGATCGTCAAGAAGCTGGAGATGGTCTCCGCCGAGTGCATCGCGCGCGGCTACCTCGTCGGCTCCGGCTGGGCCGAGTACGCGAAATTCGGCACCGTCTGCGGGCGGAAGCTCCGCCCCGGCTACGAAAAGGCCGCCAAGCTCGACCAGCCGATCTTCACCCCGTCCATGAAAGCCGACCTCGGCGAGCACGACGAGAACATCTCCGTCGAGGAGCTCGAAAGCCGCGTCGGCAAGCCGCTCGCCGACGCCCTCGGCGCCCGCACGCTCGAGCTCTACACGCGCGCCGCCGACTACGCCGCCACGCGCGGCATCATCATCGCCGACACCAAGTTCGAGTTCGGCAAGGACGCCGACGGCACGCTCGTCCTGGGCGACGAAGTGCTCACGCCCGACTCCTCGCGCTTCTGGCCCGCCGACGAGTACAAGACCGGCGCCAATCCGCCGAGCCTCGACAAGCAGTTCGTCCGCGACTGGCTCGACAGCGTCGCCTTCAACCACAATCCGCCGGCGCCCACGCTTCCCGACGAGATCGTGATGAAAACGCGCGATCGCTACCTCGAAGCGCTGCGCATCCTCGCGGCCCGGTAGCGGGGCGTTCGCGCGATGCCGAAGTACTTCCTCAGAAGGCTTCTGCTCGTGGTGCCGACCTTCCTCGGCATCACCATCGTCTGCTTCGCCCTCACCCAGTTCGTCCCCGGCGGCCCCGTCGAGCAGCGCCTGCTCCAGATGCGCGGCCTCATGGGCGCCGAAGGCGCCGCCGGCGCGACCGCCGTCGCCACGGACGGCGCCGTCAGCCTCACCGAAACGATGCGCCAGGATCTGATGCGCCACTACGGCTTCGACCTGCCGATCCATGTGCGCTACAAGCGCTGGCTCGTCGACAACCGGCTCGGCCTGGCGATGAAGTCCTACCAGTACACCGACAAGACCGCCTGGCAGCTCATCGCCTCGCGCATCCCCGTCTCCCTCGTCTTCGGCCTCGCGGGCTTCTTCCTCAGCTACCTCGTCTGCATCCCGCTCGGCATCGCCAAGGCGCTCCGCCACGGAACGCGCTTCGACTTCGCGTCGTCGGCCGTCATCTTCATCGGCTACGCCATCCCCGCCTTCGCCCTGGGCATGCTGCTCAAAATGCTGCTCTGCGGCACCGTGGACTCGCTCTGGGACGTCTTCCCGCTCGGCGGCGTCGCCTCCGACGGCGCGGATTTCCTCTCGCCGTGGGGGCGTTTCGCCGACCGCGTCTGGCACATGGCGCTGCCCGTCGCCTGCTACGTCGCCGGCAACTTCGCCGTGCTCACGCTGCTGATGAAGAACTCGCTGCTCGACCAACTGAGCGCGGACTACGTCCGCACCGTCCTCGCCAAGGGCGCCACGCGCCGGCGCGCCGTCTGGGGCCATGCGCTGCGCAATTCGCTCATCCCCATCGCCACCGGCTTCGGCGGCATCCTCACCGTCATGTTCGCCGGCTCCGTCATCATCGAAAAGGTCTTCGAAATCCCCGGCATGGGCCTGCTCTCCCTCGAAACCCTCCACACGCGCGACTACCCCGTGTTCATGGCCATCCTCTCCCTCACGTCCATCCTCGGCCTCCTCGGCCAGGTGCTCTCCGACTTCTGCTACGTCCTGATCGACCCCCGCATCCGCTTCACACGATGAACGCCCCCGCGCCACGCCCCCGTTTCCCGCGACGCTCCGGCCAGGCCTGGGCGCGCTTCCGCGCGCACCGACGCGGCTGGGTCTCGCTGTGGATCCTCGCCGCCCTCTACGCGCTGAGCCTCGGCGCCGAACTGATCTGCAACGACAAGCCGCTCGTCCTCCAAACCGGCGGGCAGACCTTCTTCCCCGCGTTCCGCTCCTACACGCAGGACGCGCTCCTCGCCAACGGCGTCATGACGCACATGACCGACTACCGCGCCTTCCTCAAGGATCACGCCGACCAGATCGACGCCGCCATCCTCGCCCCGTTCCGCTCCGGCGTCCACCAGACCTTCAGCGGCGAAGACCTCGAACCGCATCGCCGCTTCGCCTTCAGCCTCGTCCCCGTCTCGCGCGCCGCCGCCGTCCAGCTCGCCCCCGACGCCACCCCCCTCCACGCCTTCGGCGACACCAACCATTTCAGCGCCGCCATCGCCTCCCTCCCCGCCCTCCTGCGCGACGCGCCCGAGTTCCAGGACGGCATCGCCGCGCGCCTCCGCAACGAAGCCGCCCCCGCCGTCGATCTGCCGTTCGACGGCGGCACGATCTCCCTCGCGCCCTTCGCCCCGCGCGCCACGCCCCCGACGAGCGTCCGCGCCACCCTGCGCAGCCCCGAGCGCGTCAAACGCGCCCGGCTCCGCGTCGCGCCCGACCGCGCCGCCGACAAGCTCGCGGCGTGGCCGTGTCTCTCGCCGACGGACGTCTCCAACGTCCTCGCCGCCGCCGCCACCGCCCGCGCCACCGGCGACTGGGTCGAGCCCGTGCCGATCTTCGGCGACTCGGCCGCGGAGCCGATCGCCGACGTCCATGTCGCCTACGAGCCCGTCTCATGGCCCTTCCGCCCCGTGCCGGGCCACCCGATGGGATTCGACTCCTCGGGACGCGACGTCCTCGCGCGCGTCATCTACGCCATGCGCACCTCGCTGACCTTCGGCCTCGTGCTGGTGGCCTCCATCACGCTCATCGGCATCGTCGCCGGCGGCATCCAGGGGTATTTCGCGGGCTGGGTGGACATCGTCGGCCAGCGCTTCACGGAAATCTGGTCGGCCCTGCCGTTCCTCTACGTCATGATCCTGCTCGGCAACACGCTCGGCCGCAGCTTCGGCCTCCTGCTCGTCTGCTACGCCATCTTCAACTGGATCGGCACCGCGGCCTACGTCCGCGCGGAATTCCTCCGCCTCCGCACCCGCGCCTTCGTCGACGCCGCCCGCTGCCAAGGCCTCTCCCACGCCCGCATCATCTTCCGCCACATCCTCCCCAACGCCCTCACCCCCGTCATCACGCTCCTCCCCTTCGCGCTCGTCGGCGCCGTCGGCTCGCTCGCCGTCCTCGACTACCTCGGCTTCGGCCTCCCCGCCGGCTCCGCAAGCTGGGGCGAACTCCTCAACCAGGCCCAGGAATTCCGCAAGGCCTGGTGGCTCATCCTCCACCCCTCGCTCGCGCTCTTCACCGTCATGCTCCTCGGCGTCTTCATCGGCGAAGGCCTCCGCGACGCCTTCGACCCCCGCCCCTATTCGAAGCTGTCGTAGTCGCTAGTATTCATGTCCAAAGTCCAAGGTCCAAAGTCGCCTCCGTCCCACCCTTGCTCCCCCACTTACTCCCATTACCCTTGCTCCCCCACTTGCTCTTACACCATGCAGCCCCTCTAGATAATCTAGATAATCTAGATGATCTAGACTCTCTAGAAACTCTAGCCCCTGGCCGCTTTTTCGACAAAGCCGCCACACTAGCCGCTAGCCGCTAGCCCCTAGCCGCTTCCCTAGCCCCTAAC
>JBMNOD010000113.1:0-8845 GCA_050942875.1 Kiritimatiellia bacterium | reverse complement strand
CCAACACAAGGAAGCACAAAAAGCTGGTCGTAACGGGGTCTGGGGTGTCCCCGGCCTGAACTCCTCCCTGCGCTCTACGCACTCCTCACTAAAAAAGCCTGCTTTTTTGACACGATTGCCTTGGTGGGTGGAATCCTGTCCAAAAAACGGGGTCCGGGGCGTCCCCGGCCTGAACTACGCTCTACGCTCTTCTCACTCCTCACTATGCGAAGGGTGGCGCGGCGTGGGCGGTGGGGTTTCACCGGAAGGGCGAGAAGGGCTGGGGCGGCTGCGCCGAGTGGGGGATGGCCACGAAACACAAGAAAGCACAAAAAGCTGGTCGTAACGGGGTCTGGGGCGTCCCCGGCCTGAACTACGCTCTACGCTCTACGCACTCCTCACTATGCGAAGGGTGGCGCGGCGTGGGCGGTGGGGTTTCACCGGAAGGGCGAGAAGGGCGAGAAGGGCCGTGGCGGCTGCGCCGAGTTAAGGGGGGCAACCATTGAATACACGGAACACGGAAAGGCTTTGTGGCTCTTGCGTTCTTTGGATGAGGATTCCGGAAGTCCATCCAGCGGGCTGCCATCCTTTGCCCAAGCGGGCTGATTTGCGGTTGGGGGGTCTCTGTGGGGCGTCAGGGCTGCGCCGCCGTGTCGGCTTCGAAGCGCAGGAAATCGATCGTCAGGGCGTCGCCGGGTTCTGCGTGGTAGACCTCCAGGTCGTGGATGATGCGGAGACCCAGATAGTAGAGCTTGATGTCGAACCGGCGCGGACCACCGATGCCGGGATACAGCTTGCGCAGGTCGAACGCGCGATACGTGTGATACGGTGGCCAAAGTTGCTCGACGGCCAACGCCAGCGCACGGGTTTCCCGGTCGATGATCTTGATCGCGAACCCGTCGGGCTTGAGATTGTCGTCGCCCTTCAACTTCAACGTGAGGAAGGGGTGGCGGTCCACATCCACCGCCACGTCGCGGATGAGCAGGTACGGCGCCATTCCCTTCTGCCGACGCAGCAGCACCAGATCGGTGCCGCACGGCTTGAACGCCAGATAGTCGTGGTTGGGGATTGTCGTCCCGTCGATGAAGGTGTCGAGGCAGAGGGAATCGACATTCAAATGGAGATCCACGTAATCCTCGGGCTTCGTGGCCTGGACGTGCCCCTGGTCGGTTCCGTCCCAACTGTCGGGCCAGGCCTTGGCGGCCACTGCTTCGCAGGCGGCGTCCAGCGCCGCGGCGGTCGGGCCTTCGGCGAGGCCCTTGAAGGGGCGGGGCTGGACGAGCTTCGCAGGTTCGCGCAGCACGGCGGGCAGCTCGTTGGCTCCGAATCCGACGTTGTCCCGCAAGGCGTAGGAAAGAAAGTCGGGATCGACGCCGGCGAAGAACGAGGGATCGATCGGTTCGCGCACCGTGACCGGCACGGCATCCCTCAGGATGCTGCTTCGAATTTCGATCTTGTTGGGGATCTGGACGCAGTGGACGGCGGCCCGGCCGGTCTCTTCGCTCGCGCCCGCGCAGAGCAGCGAGCCGTCGACGAGGATGCTCGTCGCCCCGCCGTTGGCGCGGGGCTTGGCGAAGTTGTAGATTGTGGTGAAGCCGCCGCCTTCGCCGCCGAAGCGGCAATCGCGCAAGTTCAGGAACAGTCCGGTGTAGTTGTCGATCCAGCGCTGGTTGACGCTGCCGACCAACGGCACGCCGCAAAGACCCTCGACCACCATCATGTCGCCACGGGCTTCGATCACCGCCTTGTCGCGCATCGTCTTGCGGGAGGTGATCCAGCAGTCGCGCAGCGTCGTCATGTCCGTGATGGTGCGCAGCGCTTGCTCGTTGTCGGTGAAGTGGCAGTCGTTGAAGACGACGACGTTGCTGCGCAGGTCGATGTTCACGGCCACGTCGTTCGCGCCGACAAAGCTGCAGCCCCGGAATTGCACCATGCCTTGGTCGGTCCTGCCTTCGAGCACGACATGCGTCGCACCGCCCATGAAGGCGAGATTCTCGAACGTCTGCCGCCAGGCTTTCACCGAGAGGATCGTCAGGTCGTCGCCGGCTGCGACCAGCATGCCTTTCGGATCGGCCCGGAAGACGATCGGCCCATTGGCGACGAGCGTGCGCGAGACTCGGTAGCGTCCGGCAGGGATGTACACGACCGGCGCGGCGACGCCGGTCACGCGACGGTTGACGCCGTTGATCACGCGGCGCGCCAACGCCAGGTCGACGGCTCGTTGGATGGCGTCCGTGTCGTCCGCGCGGTTGTCGCCGACAGCACCCTGCGCACGCACGTCGATCACGGCGGACGCCGCTGCGGGCGGCGCTTTCGCCAAGGTTCGGTGGGGCAATTCGGCCAAGGCCAGCAGACAGGACATCGCAAGGATCGACATGTGCTTCATGGAGTTTTCTCCTGGACGTGAGGGGTGAGATCGAGCAGGTTCCCCGACGCCTCCAGCCAGCCTGGGGTCTCGGGAAGGAATTCTTCTTTTTGGAACAGCAGCGTGGGCAGGAGCTTGCTGTCCGGCAAGCCCCCGCTGTTGTTCCGCAGCACGACGCGGTCCGGTCGGCCTTCAAAGTAGAGGCGGGAACGACGCGCCGTGTTGCGCAGGCCGTAGAGCCAGCTGCGCTGCACCAGCAACCGGTTGGGAACCCCGTCGACGGGCTGCAGGTTGACGCAGTTCATGCCGCCGTACTCGCCCCCGAAGCGGATGAAGTCGCACACGAGCGTGCCGGCGTTGTCGATCCAGCGGTAGTCGCGCTCCTGGTTGTGGATGATCGGCACGCCGAGGATGGTGTCGCAGGCCATTCGTCCCGAATTGGACAACACTGCCATGTTGAGCACGGGATCGGCGTCCGTCACCCGATGCGTGGAAATCCATGCCGCTTCGATGCGGCTGTCGGCGTTGGCGCGCACTGCCGTGTGGCAGGCGGTGAACACGCCGTGGTCGATCCACAGCGTGTCCATGGGTCGGGCGATGGCTTGGCCGGAACCCCGCAGGCAGCGCACCGCGTCGCCGGCTGCGGCCTTGAAGAAGCAGTGGGAAAGCCGCACCGTCGCCGGCGGGCCGTCGGCATCGATTCGCACGTCGAGGGCTGTCCGGCCTCCGATGAACGTGCAGAACCGCACGGACAGTTCCCGGCAGCGCTCCGCCTGGAAGAGCGTCTGGTCGGGTTTGTCGGCGATGAAGACGGCCCGGCCGACGGCTTCGACATGCAGCGTCGGCGGCAACGCCAGTGGAGCCGACAGGTGGTAGATGCCGTTGGGGACCAGCACCCGCGCGCCGGTCGAGGCCGCTGCGACCAGGGCCTTCTGGAGTGCGTCGCGGTCGCAGCGCCCGTCGTTCGGAACCGCGCCGAACGAGGCCACGTCGATCCCTGCCGCTTCGCTGGACGAGTCGCCGAGGGGAGGCTTGCCGCAAGCTTGCGTGTCGAACCCGTCGCACGTCCCTCCGGGCAAGGCCGTGTGCTTGAAGGGCAGCAGGGGCGCGGGAACCTCCGACCTGAACCCCGGGTTGTCGTCTCCCACGGCGACGAAGACAGGGGCGCTGTAACGCGGGGTCGTCACAAGGGAGAGATCCGCCTGCGCGTCGAGCCGGAGGAGCTCGATGGTACCGTCGCCTCCGTCAAGTCGGCAGTTTTCGATGACAAGCTGGTTGGGCACCTCGCGCAGGGACACCAGCGCGGCGTTGTCGCCGGGGTCGATTCCAAACACACTGTCGGACACGAACAGGGCGTAGGGGATGTTGCTTGTGATGCCTCGCACGCAAGCGCGGTTGAGCACGACGGGGATGCCGCCGCCGGACGGGCGGCGCAGGTTCAGACGACGTGCGATCAGCAAGCCGCCCAGGTGGTCGATCCAGATTTGCCGCCGTTCGGCGGCGACGGCAGCGTTCGCGCCGTCCGCGACACGTCCTTGGATCTGGTCGAGTTGCAGAATGCCCGCGTTCAGGATGGCGGCTCCTTGCATGGATGGAGCCAGATCGATCTCGCACCGCCGGAGAAGCCCCCAGTCCACATTGCCGTGCAAGACCTTGGCGCAGTTTTCGAAACGGCAGTCCTCGATCGTCATCAGCGTCGAATTGTGCACGTAGGCGGCGTCGGGATCGTCGTCGTAGAACCAGCGGCCCTCCGCATCGCGCCGGTAGAATCCGCGGAAGGCCGTTCCGTCGTCGTGGCCGTCGAGCGCCGCCCCTTTGAGGCTCTTGACGATGTTTTCGATCGCGTAGTCCGAGGTGTTCCGGAACGTGCAGCCGGAGACGGACAGCACGGCGCGGTCGATGTCATGGGTCCAGAACTTCAGGGCGCGTCGACCGCCCTCGAACGTCAGGTTCTCGATGCTGACCCGGTGCGCCCAGTGGACGTAGAAGACGTCGGCCTGCGGGTTGGTCTGGCGCAAGACGGCCGCGTCCTCTCCGAGGATGCGGACATGGTTGTTGAGCACGACCATGTCCGAGAGGACATAGGTTCCCGCCGGGAAGACAAGCTGCGGATAGCTGGCGGTGTGGAACTGCCCCGGCCGGTTGAGATTGTGGGTGAACGGAGGGAGGAACAGCTTGTTGATCAATTGCTGGAGCGGTGCCGTCACGTCCGTGACCCCGTCGCCCACGACCCCGAAGTCGGTCACCACGATCGCCCCGGGGAGGCGGGCCGGTGCCCGGGAGGGCCGCGGCGCCTCCACCTTTGGCGGGCCGCCGGGTGCATCGGAGGCCGCGGATGGGAGGCCGATGGCCATGGCGCACGCGAGAGCCAGCAAACCATGGCCCAGCAAGGGGGCCAGAGGGCGGATCGAGGGACGCATCGTGGAATTTCCCGTGCTACCGGATGGCGATCACGGTGCCTGCGGGAGGCACGACATAAGCCCCGAAGTTGTCCATGACGGTGCGGGCGCCGCCGCTGGCGTCGGCCTTCAAGCCGAACTGGAATGCGTTGGACATGCCGTCGGCCACGAGGTTCTCCCGGATTTCGCTGAAGGACTTGATCAGCGTGTCTTTGGCGCCTCCCTTGGCATCGCCGACCAAGTTGTACATGGACAAGTTCAACTTCACCCGAGAGGCGTCGAGCCGGGTCAGCGTCATCTCGAGGCGGTACCATTTCTCCGTGGAGAAGGGGGTGTAAGGGGTCGTTTGGGCGGTGTAGGCGGCGACCCGCGTGTTGTCCACCAGGTTGAAATTCTCGAACCGCATCAAGCCCTCCAGGGTGCCAGGCGATTCAATGTAGAAGCTGCCCACGTAGCTGCGCCGGTCGTCCAGGCTGACGGCGGCGAGCGCCACGCGGTTCTTGACCGGGACTCCCTTGTCGACCGTCTGGATGCGGAAGTCGGTGTACAGCAGGACGGGTTGTCCCGCCTCGAGGGGGAAGGCCGAGATGTCCGTGTTGTTGGCGGCATTCCGGGCATCCCAGACGCGGCTTTCCTTGTTGCCGAATTGCCGGAGCACCACGCCGTCGCCAGCGACCGACTGGACTGACATGCTGTCGGCGTGGGACGCGAGCGTCTGGCGGAAGGCGGCGTTGAAGGCCGCATCCGTTTCGTAGTGGAGCGGGCCGATCCGGGATTCGGGAAAGACCGCCGCGCAGACCTCGCCAACCATGAGGAGGGCGATCACGATGGCCATTGACTGAGCGAACTTGTTCATGTGGACCTCTTTCTTTTTACAGTGGGAGCACGAGCTCTCCGGGTTGTCTTGTCACGGTGAGAGCACGAGCTCTCCGGGTTGTCTTGCAGCGCTACGCGAGCCCGCCCCACGACCGGTGGAGGCGCATGGTTTCCCGTAGCCAAAGGATGCTCCGAACGCCGTCGGTGCGGGATCGGCATCGTTCTGGACAAAAAACAGGGACGCCTGTGGATCGGGCTGCACATGCGGGAAGGCCCATTCCCGGCGCAACGGAAGCGCGGGGTTGCGCATGCGGGCCAGCAGGTTCGCCACGCTCCGGCTCGCCAGTTCCTCCACATCCACTTCGCAGTGGATGACGGGCAGTGCGAAGGCCAGCGGGGCCTGACGGTTCGTCTGGACGACGATGGCCGGACGATAGTCGCTCGTCGAGGCGATCACGGCGCAGAGACCGGAGGCCACCAGATCGTTCACCACGATGAGGCCTTGCGGACGACGGTGGGCCGGGAGCGCCAGAAGCTGGCCCGCGATTCTGCTTCCGCCATGCGCGCCTGCGCCGCCCGAAAAACTGCTTGCCGCGTTCTCCGCCAATCCAGCCGCGGCCGTGGCGCGACGGAAGCCCTCCAAGAACCGCACATGCCCCGGATGCGGGCCTCTGACGCTCCCGATTCCCACGCTGCGGCAGCCGCGCTGGACCAGCATCGCCACAGCCTCCTCCACCATCTTTCCCTGTTCGATGACGACGCCGGCAGGCGCGTCCTCCCATGCGCCCGCATGCGAGATCGCCAACCCCTGCCGGGCGCAGAGCGACCAATCTTCGCCGGCGATGGCCACCGGCGTGAACAAGCCTTCGATCCGACGATCCGCATGGGCGGCTTCCAGCCCGCGGAAACGGCGGAAGGTGACGGCGGAGCCGATGGTTTCGACGCCGGTGTCGGCGAACAGTTCGACCGCGACCCCGGCGGCGGCAAGCCTCGCCAGCACCATCATCTGGAGCTGCGTGTAGAAGGCGCCGCAGCTCACCTGCGGTGGCACCACGACGCCAACCCGCCAAAGTCCGGGAATGGGGGCTTCGGCGTTTTCCACGACGGTTCCCGTCTTGCGTTTGCGGGTGACGATGCCGCATTCCGTCAAAATGGCCATCGCCGCATTGATGGTATTGTTGTGGAAGCCCATGGAGTCTCGCAGTTCCGCCTGGGATGGCAGGGTGTCTCCCGTGCCAAGGGAACGGGAATGGATCCACTGTACGAGCGACCGCGCCACCAGGGCCACTTGCGGGCGTCTTGACAGTTCCGACTGGATCCGAGACTCTTTTTCCGATCTGCTTTCGATCTTCATGGGCGCTATTATACCAATCCGCAGGTATAATGACAAGCGACAACAAGCGGAAGCTTTTGGGTGGGCGTGTGTCAGAATCGTGACATGCTTCCTTGCGTTTCCATGAAACATGGAGAAGCCTTTTTGAAGGGTGGGAGATGGAGTCCAACGGGTTCCTTGTCCCTCTCCGTGTCTGTGTTTAGAATTTTCAAGGCAGGATTGCAGGATTGGTTTCCGTGTCCCTTGTGGACAAACCTCACTCGGCGCAGCCGCCACGCCCAAGTTTCAAGTGTCAAGTGTCAAACCCATAGCCACGAAAAACACAAGAATCGTAGGTGGCGCGGCGCAGGTGGCGCAGTCTTAGACAAGATTACAAGATTGACAAGATTCTGGGTAGTCCAATCCTAATCCTGCAAATCCTGCAATCCTGTCTAAAACGGGGTCTGGGGTGTCCCCGGCTTGAACTACGCTCGACGCTCTTCTCCCTCCTCCCTAAAAAAGCCTGCTTTTAGACAAGATTGCCTTGGTGAAAGGAATCCTATCCAAAAAACGGGGTCTGGGGCGTCCCCGGCCTGAACTACGCTCTACGCTCTTCTCACTCCTCACTATGCGAAGGGTGGCGCGGCGTGGGCGGTGGGGTTTCACCGGAAGGACAAGAAGGGCGAGAAGAGCCGTGGCGGCTGCGCCGAGTGGGGGTGGGGGTTTAGACATGATTACAAGATTGACAAGATTGTCTGGGTAGTTGGAATCCTGTCCAAAAAACGGGGCCTGGGGTGTCCCCGGCCTGAACTCCTCCCTGCGCTCTACGCACTCCTCACTAAAAAAGCCTGCTTTTTTGACAAGATTGCCTTGGTGGATGGAATCCTGCAAATCCTGTAATCCTGTCGGAAAATTTTACGTGCGGGATGGGCGGACAAGAGGGCGCAGGCGGCTTCGCCGAGTGGGGGATGGCCACAAAAAACACAAGAAGGCACAAAAAGCTGGTCGTAACGGGGTCTGGGGTGTCCCCGGCCTGAACTACGCTCTACGCTCTTCTCACTCCTCGCTAAACAGGCACGGAGGCGTGCAGGGAGGGGCATGGCAATGAAAACACGCTTCCAAAATCAGAAAGGGACGGCGACGATGCAAGGCACGGCTCGATTGCGGTGAAAGCACTGCACCAAATTCCCTTTCAATGCGCATGACATAGGCAATGCCGGATTTGTCCGTCACTTTTTTGACACACACCCTTTTGGGTGGTTTTTGGAGCCGTCCCCCAAAACACTAGCCGCTAAAACCAGCCGCGAAAATGGAATACACGCCTTGCATGCCGTTGGCGTAGGCATCGAGAACGTCGTGCGCAATGGTGCACGTCGGGTCGCAGGCGGCGAGCGCCTTGGCCAGATAGACCTCTTTGAGCTGGGCGTTGCGGACGGTCGTGTCGTTGGCGTTTGGGCGGTTCGAAGCCAGCGCTTCGCGGAAGGTCGTGATGGCGTGGCCGGAGGCGCCGGGCGTGGCGAGCAGGCGCGCAAGGCCGGCGGCCGCGCGGGGGTCGGGGCGGCGGATGAGCGCCAGGCAGACGGCGCGGATGTGGGAGAAGGGGTGCTCGATCGTCAGGGTGTCGAGCTTCGCCAGCACGGTGTCGGGATCGCCGCCGATCACCGAGAGCGCGATGATCTTCGCGTCGAGCGGGCTGACCGAGAAGCCGTATTGATCCGCGCCGCGATAGTTCCAGCCTTCGTCCCAGCCCGTGTCGGCGATCGTCTTCACGAGCAGATCGCGCCCGGTGGCGTCGCCCAGGAACGCCAGCGTCGTCGCCGCCTCGATGTCGGCGGGGTCTGCGGCGAGCTTGGCCTTGAGGTTGACGAGGGCGGCGTCCGTGTCGAGGAAGACGCGGGCGATGTCGCGGTATTCGTCGTTTTCAAGCGGCGTGCAGGGCGTGTCGCCTTCTTCAAGGACGCTGGCCGGAAGGTG
>JBMNOD010000029.1:0-39907 GCA_050942875.1 Kiritimatiellia bacterium | reverse complement strand
ATCATCGAGAACGTCTCCTTGAACGTCTTGCAGAACTGCGAGAGGTCGTACATGCGCCGACGGAGCGCCGCCTTGGCATCGATGACTCGACCCATCATGCCCTTCTTCTCCCACAGTTCCCATTCGGCCAGGATGCGATCCATCTTCTTCTTGCCATAGAGCAGACGCATGCGCCGGAAAAGCTCCTGGTCGTCGACAAGCTGTGGCAACGGCACCTTCACGAGGATGTGGAAGTGGTTGTCCATGAAGGCGTAGGCAAGGACATCGACACCGGAGAATCCGGCGGCGGCGTTCATCAACCACTCCAGACGTTTTTTCTCATCTTCATCAAGCAGGAACCGCTGGCCGGAGATTCGGCTGATGACGTGGTAGATCCCCTCGCCTTGTGCGAGGACTCTTGGCAGTCTCATTAACAGCTCCTTTCCTTCGAATTTGACGCTTTTCCAGGCGTTTGGCGGCAGAATAACAGATGCGGTTGCCAACTGCAAGCACAAAATAGGGGACAGACCCTTAAAAATGTACAGAACGGGCGGTAATGCCATCGAAGAAGCAATCATCAGCCTTCAATCTGGCGGGGATCCGTATTATCGCGGTCGAATTCGCTGTGGAGCAGAATGGAGCCGAAGAAGATCAGCAGATAGCCAAACAACTCAAGCGATTCCTGGATGACCGACTTGCAAAGGCGGAACGATCTGTCGTGCCCGATGTGGTACCAGATCAGTTGCCCGCTGCCCAGGAACCGGCTGAGAAAGAGCAGCACAACCAGCCCAATCTGCACGTAGACAAAGGCCTGCGTATTGAAAAACTCCACAGCCCCCGGCACCAGCGTATGCCGGATGCGCAACGAACGGACGATGACCACGAGCGCGACCGCAATGGCAAATGGAGCCCATGCGCCATGAAACAAGCCCTTGTCAAATATCCAATCCATTTCCCGAATGAGGCAGCACGTGAAGAAGCCGCTGATCAGCATGTACCAACCCCGTCCGTCAGGACGCCGACGAGCCACACGGGCAAATAGAATGACGCAAACCAGCAGGATCAGCGCTTGCCCCCATTCGGTCACCGAATTTTCCTTGAGGCGGTTGCCGAAGACGTAAAGATCGAGAAAAACGACATAAGGCACCAAAAAAACGATCAGCACCAGCCGGATGCTGTTCTCAATGCCTCGCCGCAGCGGGGATGTTGGTGCAGGACGGGATGAATCGAATGACAAAGCTACGCTACTCCACGTGTTGGCCAGCATCCAAACTGGCAGATGGCAGGTTCCAGCCGGCTGGCGGGGCGAGCACGGCGTCCACCGGAGTCTGGTAGGCGAAGATGCCGATGCGGCGGCCTAAGGGGCCGTCGCGGAAGGCCTGCAAGGCCGCCATGACCTCGACGGCCTTGGCGGCCGGCACGACCATCACGAGCCCGGCGTTGTAGCTGGGCCAGACATGGTCGTCGTGCCGGGCGCCCGACACCCTGCCGCGGCCCTGGCAACGGGGGAACTTGGAGTATTCATCGACGCCGCATCGGGCGAGGACGTCCATCACGGCGTCGTCCCCGGCGATGTTGTAGAAGACGGTAATGCATTTCATGGTCAAGCCTCCTTGCGGGCGGGCGCCCGGTGGCGTTCAACGATGTAGTAGAGGACGGGCACGATCACGAGCGTGACGAGCGTGGAGACCGAAAGGCCGCCCACGACGACAAGGCCCAGCGGACGCCACGCCTCGGAGCCTTCGCCGCGGCTCAAGGCCATGGGCAGCATGCCGAGCAGCGTCGCGAGCGTGGTGATCAGCACGGGGCGCAGCCGCTGGCGTCCGCTGTCGACGATCGCCTCGCGCAGCTTGCCGCCGCGCGTGCGGAGCAGGTTGATGTAGTCGATGAGCACGATGGCGTTGTTCACCACGACACCGATGAGCAGGATGATGCCGATGTAGGCCGTCATGCTCAACGGCGTGTCCGTGACGTGCAGCGCCACGGCGACGCCGCTGAACGCGAACGGGATCGAGAACATGATCAGCAGCGGATGGAGGAAGGACTCGAACTGCGCGGCCATCACCATGTACACGAGGATGACGCCCAGGACGATCATCATGATCATGACCTCCTCCGTCTTCTCCTGCTCCTCGAGAATGCCGCCGTACTCGACCGTCGTCCCGGCGGGCAGCAGCACCTCGGATTCGACGCGGCGGCGGATGTCGCCGATGACTTCGCTCTGGGCGCGGTCGATCGTGTCGAGGTCGAGGCGCACGCGGCGCTCCTGGTTGAGGCGGGAGATGGTGACGGGGCCGGTGGTCTCGACGATCTCGGCGACGGAGTCGAGGCGCACGGCGCCGCCGCCGGGCAGCGCGATCTCGGAGCGGCGAATGTCCTCGATGCGGCGGCGATGCCGTTCGTCGAGGCGGAGCACGACGTAGTAGCCGTCCTCGCCCTCGCGGTACTCCGTCGCTTCACCGCCCTGGAAGAGCATGTTGACGGCCGTCGTGACGTCGTACATCGACAGCCCCAGGCTCGCCGCCTTGTCGCGATCCACGCGAACCGCCAGCTCCGGCTGGCCGAAGTCCTCGCGGATGCGGACGTTGCGGGTGCCGGGCACCTCGTTGGCGATCGCCTCGATGCGACGGGCGACGGCCATGCCGACATCGAGGTCATAGCCGAAGATGTCGACGCGGATCGCCGACCCGCCGCCCATGAGAATGCGGCTCGTGAAGTTGTTGGACCGGGCGGAGATCTTGACGACCTCGGGCCACGTGCCGACGATCCCGGCGATCTCGTTGCCGTAGTCGTCCGTGCTTCGTTCGCGCCGGCTGCGCTCGACGAGGCGCAGTTGGATCGTGCCGGTGTGGGAGGCGCGCGAACCGCCGAACCCGCCGCCGCTGCCGCCTGCGGAAAGCGAGATGATCTTGATGTTCTTTTCGCCGACGACGTCCTTGGCGAGCTCGAGGATGCGGCGGCCGGTCTCCGCCGTGACCTCGTGGCGCGTGCTCAGCGGAAGCTCGTAGTCGATGTTGAGCTGCCCGGTGTCTTCCGCGCCCAGGAACTCACTGCCGACCTGGGTGAAGAACCAGACCGTGCCGCCGATCACCGCGGCCGCCAGCAGCACCACGATCCAGCGGATGCGCAGCGAAAAGCCAAGCAGGCGGCCGTAGCCGCGTTCGACGGCCAGGAAGACGCCTTCGCTCCAGCGCTGGAAGGCGTTCCGCCGCGGCTCGGCCTCCCCGAGAGGAGCCTCCCTGAGGATCTTCGACGAAAGCATCGGCGTGAGGTAGAGCGCGCAGACGAGCGACGCCACCAGCGTGGCCGTGACGAGGCCGCCGAGCTGCTTCATCATGATGCCCGCCACCCCCTCGACGAAGACCAGCGGCAGGAACACGACCACCGTCGTGATCGTCGAGGCCATCACCGCCTGCCCCACTTCGTCCGCCCCGAACATCGAGGCCTCGCGCCGCCGCGTGCCGCGCGACATGTGGGAGACGATGTTCTCCAGCACCACGACGGCGTTGTCCACGACCATGCCGATGGCGATCGCCAGCGCCGAGAGGCTCATGATGTTGATCGTCCACCCCATGAGGAACATGAAGATGAAGGCGATGATCAGCGAAAACGGAATCGTCAGCACGATGATCAGCGACGTGCGGACGCTGCGCAGGAAGAAGAGCGTCGTGAGGATCACGAAAAGCCCGCCGTAGAGCACCGTCTCGCCCACCGAGCGGATCGAGCGCTTGATCATGTCGCTCGTGTCGCCGACCAGGCTGATTTCGTAGTCGGCGGGGAGGTTCCGGGAAATCTCCTCGACGCGCTGGATGACGCGCTCGCAGACGGCGACCGTGTTCTCGCCCGAGCGCTTCTGCACCACCATCATCATGCCGCGGTGGCCGTTCAATTCGACGACCGAGTTTTCCTCCGCGAACCCGTCTTCCACGCGCCCCAGCGCGGAAAGCTTCACGAGCGCATTGCCGGCGCGCTTGACGACGACGTCGCCCACGAGCGCCGGGTCGTCGAATTCGCCCGGGATGCGGATCGTGTAGTCGCGCGGGCCGATCTTCACGTTGCCGGCGGGCTCCGTGATGTTCTCGCGCGCGATCGCCGCGGCGACCTGCTCGAGGGAAAGCCCGTAGGCCGCCAGCTTCACAGGGTCGAGTTGCACGTTGATCTGGCGCTTCAGGCCGCCGAACGCCTCGGCGGAGCCGACGCCGGGGACGCGCTTGACCGCGTCCACGATCTCGTCGTTGACGATGTCCTCCATCCGGGCGATGTTCTCCCGGGCCGTGATGCCGAAGACGAGGATCGGCATGTTGGAGGTGTTGAACTTCAACAGCATCGGGTCGTCCGCGTTGTCCGGCAGGCGACGCCGCGCGCGCTCCAGCAGGTCGCGCACGTCGTTCGACGCCTCGCCGATGTCGGTGCCCCACTTGAACCGGCACGTCACCCACGACACGCCTTCCCGCGTGTTGCTTGAAATCTCGTCGAGATCCGTCACGCTGCCCAGCACGCTTTCGATCATGCGCGTGATCTTGCTCTCCACGTCCTCCGCGCTCGCGCCTTCCCAGGTCGTCAGAACGGAGATCGTGGGCCGTTCGATCTCGGGCATCATGTCCACCGCCAGAAAGGAATACGACACGATGCCGAGGATCAGGATGCCCACGAAGATCATGAGCGTGGTCACCGGGCGGCGAACGCCCAATTCAGATAGTTTCATGGAAATGGATCCCTAGTTGCCTTGCTCCACCTTCACGGCCACGCCGTCGGCGAGGCGGTGCGTGCCCATGGACACGATCTCGGCATCCTCGCCGAGGCCGGCGAGGATCTCCTGCACGTCATCGTACCGCGTGCCGAGCGTCACCTCGCGCGCCACGGCGCGGCCGTCGACGACCTCGTACACGATCGTCCGATCCAGCATCGGCACCAGGCACTCGTGGGGGACGACCAGCGCGTTCTCGCGCCGGTCGAGCGCCAGCTCGCCGCGCACGTACATCCCCGGAAGGTACTTGCCTTCGGCGTTCGGGAGCCGCAGCTCCACCCGCACCGTGCGGGTGCGCTCGTCCGCCGCCGGATGCACCGAGAAGACCGGCAGATGCAACGCCTCCTCGGGATAGGCGTCCACCACGACCGTCACGTCCGTCTCGCCAGGCTTGAGCTTGGCGAACCGGGTCGTCGGCACGTCGAAGAAAATGCGCAGCTCGTCCATCGCGACGAGGCGGTAGACGACGCTCGCGGACGAGAGCATCGCGCCGGGGTGGAGGTGCTTTTTCGCGACGCGCGCGTCCATCGGCGCCTTGAGCACCGTCTCCTCGAGATTGAGCCGCGCCAGCGCCAGCGCCGCCTCGGCTTCGCCGACGCCGGCCTCGGCGCGCCGCAGCACGGTCAACGCGCGATCGGCCTCCTGCTCCGTGGCGGTGTTCGCCTTGAGCAGCGCCTCCGTGCGGGCGAACTCCTTGCGCGCGTCTTCCAGCGTCGCCGTCGCCGCCGCCAGCCCCGCTTCCGCGACGGCGACGCGAGCCGCGTAGTCGCGGTCGTCAAGCCGCGCGATCGCCGCGCCCGCCTTCACGGCCGTGCCTTCGACGACGTCCGTGCCGTCTTCAAGCGACGTCGCGACGAGCCGCCCCGACACCTTCGGCGCCAAATCGACCACCGCCGGCGATTCGATCGAGCCGGTCTGCACGATCGTCTCCGCGATCGCCTGTCGCGTCGGCTTCGTCGTCCGCACGAGGAAGACGCGAGCCGCCTCCTCCCCCGCCCCTGCCGGTTCCTGTCCACAAGCTGCAACAGCCGTCAAGGCCGCCAGCGCCATCATCGTCGATTTCATTTTCATGTGATGCATTTCCTTGTAAAAATCCGTCTTCAGTCCGCCGGAGCCGTTTCCGGATCCTCCGCCCCCGCCTCCACGTCCGCCGGAGGCGTCGGCAAAACAGGCGGAGCCTCGCCCACGAGGCCGCTCTCCGCCACGCTCGCGTCGAGCGCGCCCGTGGCGCGCAGGACGCCCAGACGCGCCAACCCGTGCGCATGGACGGCCTTGTAGTACATGCCCGTCGCCTTCGTCAGCGCCGCCCGCGCGTCGAGCACCTCGACCTGCGTGTTGCGCCCCAGCGCGAACCCCGTCCCGATGATCCGCAGCGCCTCGCGCGCGAGGTCGATGTTCTTGATCTGCGATTGATAAAGCTCGTCGGCGTACTTGAGCTGGAGCAGCGCGTTGACCACCTCGACATGCGCCCGATCCTCCAGATCGCGCAGCGTTTCCGCCGCCTGGTCGCGCCGCGACCGCGCCGCCTGCATCCGCCCGCGCCGCTCGAAGCCGTCGAAGAGCTTCCACGTCGCGCGCGCGCCGGCCGTCCACTCGTCGTCCCACTCGTCGTTGATCCGGTTCGAATAATCGGCCGACGCGAAAAGATCGGCGGCCGGCCCGTAGCTCGAAGCGACGATCCTGACGTTCTCCTCGGCCATCCGCAGCGCGGCGAGCCCGCGCGCCAGGTCGGGACGCAGCGCAAAGGCCTTCGCCGACGCCGCATCGACATCGTGCGCCTCGGGGGCGAAGACGAGGTCGCCGACGAAGTCCACCCGGCTTTTCTGCGAAACGCCCAGCGTCTGGAAAAGCGTGACGATGGTGCACTGAAGCGCGTTGCGCTCGTTGATCAGCTCGGCGCGCGTGTTGGCCACCTCGACCTCGGCGCGGAGCACCTCGTAGTCCGAGACGACGCCCTGGGCGCGACGGCTCTTCGCCGTCTCCAGCACGCGATCCGACACGGCGGCGGCCTCCTCGAACACACGCACCAGATGCCGCCGGAGCAGGACGTCGAGATACTTCGTCGTCACGTCGGCGACGGTCGCCTGCACCTTCTCGCAGATCGTGAAGTCCGTGCTGGCCGCGTAGAGCTGCGCGTAGCGCACGCCGGCCGCGACGGCGCCGCTGCGCCAGAGCGGCTGCGACACCTCCACGCCGAGCGAATAGACATCGGCGCTGTCATCCTGCTGGCCGACCGCGGCGGCGGAAGCGTTCGCCCCCACCTGCGGCAACGCGCCCGCGAACGCCTCGGTCACAAGCCCGTCCGCCTCGACGCGCGTCAGGTACGCCGTCTTGAGCGACCGGTTGTTGGCCAGCGCCAGCGTGATGGCGTCGGCAAGCGAGAGCGAGCCCGACAGCACCGGCAGCGTATCGGCGTCCGTCTTCGCGGAACCGGCGTCCGCCGCATGCGCCGAACGGCGCGCATCGGCGCGCTCGGCCCGTTCGCGCATCAGCGCCTCGGTCCGCCCGCCGCCGTCCATCGACGCGCAGCCCGCGCACGCGCCGACCAGCGCCAACACGCCGGCGAGCTTCGTCGTCGCACGGCAAAACGTCAAGGGAAACATCCTGTCCTTCATAAATCCTCCGATCATGCTACGCAAGCCGCCCCGTGAGCGCGGCGCGCACGATGCCGAAAAGCTCCTCGGCAAGCGCCTCGGCCGGACGCTCGTCGCGGGTGCGCTCCATGTGCATGACATACGAGCGGCACGCCCCCTCGAAAATCATCAGCAGATGCCGGGGCGGGAGATTGTGGACAAGGCCGGAATCGGCAAGCTTCCGGAAGAAATCGCACCCCAGCGCGTCGTAGCGCTTGAAGATCTCGATCATGTCCGGATCGAACATCGGCGTCCCCGGCTTCCAGCCCTTCGACACCTCGAAGACGAACGCCGCGCGCAGAAAGGAGCCATGCAGCCGATGGTGGCTGATCCACGACTGCGTCAGCACCCGAAGCGCCTCGATCGGACGATCCGCCAGCGACGCCATGATCTCCTCGACCTGGGCGTTGCGGTTCAAGGCCACGCGCTGGAAGAGCTGGCGGATGAGCTCGTCCTTGCCCGTGAAGAAGTTGTAGATCGAGCCGACCGAGAACTCGGCCTTCTTTGCGATGTCCTCGATCGTCACGCCGATGATCCCCCGCTCCGTGAAAATCGCCTCCGCCGCATCCAGGATGTCCTGGCGGTGCTGCTCCCGCTCGCGCTCCCGGCGCGTCATTGCCTTCTCCGTCGTCGTCTTCTCGTCGTCCATGCTGTCGCACTCCGCCTGGCCCCGACCCAAGCGACGGAGCCCTTGTTTTTTGAATGGCCGTTCATTATTCTGAATTTCCGCTCACAAGTCAAGCATACAATGAGAAAAAATGCAATCGGTCAATCGACACGTCGACTGACCGATTGCAGAGAGCAGTGAGAGGAGAGGAGGGAAGAGTGAGAAGAGAGAAGTGAGAAGAGAGAAGTGAGAAGAGAGAGGAGGGGAGGAGGGGAGAGAAGAGAGAAGTTCAGGCTGGGGACACCCCAGACCCCGGTTTTGACCTTTTTTCCGGGGAAACTGGGGAAATTGGGGGCTGTCCCTCCAAAACCCCTGGCAATCGGGCTGGGAGGCGCAACCGCACCGATTGCCCCTACCCCAGCAGCTCCTTGACGTAGGAGGGAAGGCAAAAGCACCCGCGATGAAGCACCGTGTTGTAATAGCGGGTCTTGATGTCCAACGCGTTCCAATAGCCCTCCTTGAGGTCGTTGATCGGATGGTGCTTCTTGGAGGCAAAGCCGAAAAGCCAGTGGCCGGAAGGTTGGGAGGGAATGTGGCACTGATAGACCATGCTCAGCGGAAAAACGGCGGCGATCTGCTTGTGGGCCTTCTGGACCGTCATCGAATGCTCGCTGTAAAACGGGCTCTCGTGCTGATTGATGAGGATGCCGTCGTCGCGCAGCGCCTTGAAGCAGTTGCCGTAGAACTCACGGGTGAACAGCCCTTCGGCCGGGCCGTAGGGATCGGCGCAATCGACGATGATCAGATCGTACTCGGCCTTGGGGGCGCGGACGAAACGAAGCCCTTCCTCGAAATACATGTGGACGCGGGGATCCTGAAGCTTGCAGGCCGTGAAGGGCATGTGCACCATGCACAGCGTCACGACGTCCTTGTCCACCTCCACCATGTCGATGTTCTCGATGAACGAATATTTCGTCAGCTCGCGAATCGTGCCGCCGTTGCCGCCGCCGATGACCAGCACGTCGCGCACGCTCGGATGGACGGCCATGGAGACATGCGTAATCATCTCGTGGTAGATGAATTCATCCTTCTCCGTGATCATCAGCTCGCCGTCGAGGACGAGCACACGCCCATATTCATACGTCTCAAGGATGTCGACACGCTGAATCTCGCTCTGATGGCTGGCGAGCTGCCGCTTGCTTTTGATTGAAAACTGGACAGCCTTCGTGTGCTGGTCGGTGTACCAAAGTTCCATGCTTGAAAACTCCTGTCAGGCGGTTCTGGCCACGCTTGGCGCCGCCTTGACGACATTGACGTACTCCATGTCCATATCCTCGGTGCCTGTCATGAAGCACCCCTTTTCCTTCGAATAGAGGATGTTGTCGAGAATGTCCTGCGTAATCATCTCGCCCGGAGCCAGAATCGGAATGCCGGGCGGATAGCTCATCACGAATTCACCGCAGATGTGCCCCACCGTCTCGCGAATGGGAAGCGACTGCTTGCGGGAGTAGAACGCCTCTTTCGGCGCCATGACGATCTGGGGGTTGATGTACTCGTGGTCAAACAGATCGCGCGGATCCTTTTGATGCAGCCGCTTGATCTCGGCGAGCGCCGAAATGAGCCGCTCGATCTCCATGTTGCGATCGCCCGAGGAAATGATGGCGAGGATGTTGCCGATGTCGCCAAACTCAATCTGGATGCCGTAGTCGTCGCGCAGCAGATCATAGACCTCAATGCCGGCAAGGCCGATGTTGCGCGTGTGGATCGAGAGTTTCGTGGTGTCGAAATCGAAGACCGTGTCGTTGTTCACCAGTTCCGTGCCAAAGGCGTAGTAGCCGCCGAGGCGATTGATTTCGGCGCGCGCGTAGTTGGCGAAGTCGATGGTCTTCGAATACATCGCATGGCCGTTCAGGGAGAGGTTCTTGCGTGCGATGTCGAGCGACGAGAGGAGCAAATACGAAGCGGAAGTGGTCTGCGTGAGGTTGATCACTTGGCGAACGTAGTCCGGATTGACCGAGTCGCGCGTGAGCAGAATCGAACTCTGCGTAAGCGAGCCGCCCGTCTTGTGCATGCTCACCGCCGCCATGTCCGCCCCGGCCGCCATGGCCGAGACGGGCAGCTTGTCGTGAAAGTAGAAGTGCGTGCCGTGCGCCTCGTCCACCAGCACCAGCATCTGGTTGGCATGCGCCAACGCGACGATTTCAGGCAGATTGGAGCAGATGCCGTAGTAGGTCGGGTTGTTGACGAGGATGGCCTTGGCGTCGGGGTTCTGCTCGATCGCCTTCCTGACGTCCTGCGTGGACATCCCCAACGGGATGCCCAGCTCGTTGTTGACGCCGGGATTCACGTACACGGGCAATGCGCCGCAGACGACGAGCGCATTGATGGCGCTGCGGTGGACGTTGCGCGGCATGATCACCTTTTCGCCGGTGTTGCATGCCGCCATGATCATCGCCTGCACGCCGTGCGTCGTGCCATTGACGATGAAAAACGATTCGTCGGCTCCAAAAGCCTCGGCCGCGAGCTGCTGCGCGTCGCGGATCACGGAAATCGGATGGCAGAGGTTGTCCAGGGGTTTCATCGAGTTGACATCGAGCGCCATGGCCGTTGCGCCCAGGAATTCCGTCAGATCCTTGTTGCCGCGCCCGCCTTTGTGGCCGGGGACGTCAAAATGGGCAAGACGATTGATGCGCTGTTCTTCCAGCGCCTGATGAATGGGCGTATCCTGCTGCGTAAGTTTTTTCAATTCGTTTCAACCTGCCGTTTCCGCCGGAACGCTCCGGCCGCTTGTGTTCGTGGGACTGCCTGATCGCCCCTCCGTTCGACCGGAAGCCGGGCCGTGCGCGAAAACGGAGGTGTATATTGCACCGAAACGACATGAAAAGCAATGCGATTCGTCTGCCGATGCCGATGCCGATTTCGCCGAGCACGCGGACGGCTTGGCACGAGCGGCCCGCCGCCAGCCCCTGGCCGCTACGCCCTAGCCACAACACCATTCAAAAAATCCAATCGCTTCAAGCGAGGCTCGAAGCTGCTCAAGATCATCGCGGCCGTAGATGGGAAGCGGCGAACGGCAGGGGCCGACGTCGATGCCGCGCAAATTGAGAATGGCCTTGCCGCAGGCGACGCCGTTCGGAGACTTCTGGAGGACGCGAACCAAATCATGGGAGCGGGACTGCCATTCACGCGCGGCATCCATGTCCCCTCGCCCATAGGCTTCGATGATGCGAAGACAGGCCGGCGCCATGTAGTTGTAGGTGCTGCCCACGGCTCCCGTCGCGCCGCAAGCGAGCGACGACAGGAGCATCTCGTCGCGTCCGAAGAGCACGTCGTAACGACCGTCTTCGGCTCTGACGGCCATCTGGTAGTCCATGAGATCCTCGAAGGTGAACTTCGCGCCCGCAAAGGTGGGCATGCGTCCAGCAAGGGAAAGCAAATCGACCAGTCGGATGGACACGCCTGTCATGGACGGAATGTGATAGTAGTAAAAGGGAAGCGTCGGCGCGGCCTCGGCCACAGCCGCGCACCAATCCATGACGGCGGCGACGGATGCCGGACGGAAAAAGGACGGCGGCATGGCGCCAATGGCCACGGCGCCCACCTGCTGCGCATGCGCGGCAAGCTGCCGACTGACCGGCAGGGCATTGTCGCCCACATGCACGACGAGCTTGAGGTCGTCGTCGCAGACCTTTGCCCAGGCTTCAGCCAAGGACACGCGTTCCTCGGGCGAAAGCGAAAGGCTTTCGCCTGTGGTGCCGTTGACGAAAACCCCGGAAACGCCTTCTCGACGGAGATGCGCGGCATACGCGGGGATGACGTCAAGATCAAGAGTTCCATCCCCGTGCATCGGGGCATTGGGGGCGGCAATGAGTCCAGTCAGTTTCATATTGTCTTCTCCAATTCGTTCAAGATTGTCCGCGACGTCAACCAATGCATGAGTGTTCTCGGCGCCATCCAGCGTGCGGCGCATCTCGACGATGGTGTCAAAGCCGTCATCATACTCGAAAGCGTGCGCTTCATGCAATGCAATACCGTCGGCGCCTGACCGATTGCCTCTTTTCAATTGCTGCGCACACGCTGAAAGCCTATAATCGCGCAGCAAGAGCCAAACAAGTCCTGGCTGAATCAAACGAATGGTGGGGCACGACCCTTTCTGGCTTCCAAACGTCTTTGTTTCTGCCCGACTGCATTGCTCGACCACCTCAACAGCCCAGGAGAACTGAAACATGAAAATGAAAATAGCACCGAAATTCCTCGCCACGATCGTCTCGGCCACGGCGCTTGCCGCCGCTTACGGGGACGCCGTCTTCGATACCACGTCCGGCGATTGGATGGAGCCCGCCAACTGGTCCACCGGCGCCCTGCCGACCTCCGCGGACATCGCGAAAATCGGGAAAAACGACGGGAACGACTATTTTGCGACCTTGAAGAATCCAGCGGTCCCCCAGGTCGTCAAGGCGCTGTATGTCGGCGCCGACAATCGCGACAGCCCCTCGACCCTCGTGATGGACAACGCGGAGATTGTCGCGGCCGGAGCCGGGAGCTATGTCGGCTATCAGGGGACTTCGATCCTCGCGGCGAACGACTCGACGCTCGATTTCGGATCGCAGGATCTGATGCTTTCCAGGCCCAACAGGGGGCGATGCTTCCTCGCCTTGACGAATTCCACGCTTTCCTGCAGGAAATTCTACTCCAACAACGGCGGCATGTCGTCGGTCCTCGCCAATCATTCGACGCTTTCCTCGACCATGCTTCAGTTCGGACAGCAGACCGCCGGAACGAACGGCCTCGTCCACCTTGACAACGGCTCCACGTGGACCGTTGCGGGGAACGTCAACTCCGTCAAGGGGGACGATCGGCTCGTGCTCTCGGGAGGGAGCCTTCTCGACGTCCTCGGAAGCTTTCAATTCTTGACGCCGAACTGCCACGCCGTCGTCACGGATCCCGGTTCCGCGCTCTACATCACGAACGGAACGCTTCAGACCGCCTTTTCCTCCTCGCTGACCATCACGAACGGAGCCGAAGCCCACATCAAAAGCATCCTGCTCAACGACAACGCCGCCTCCGGCGCCGAGGTCGTCACGGTCACCGGGGCGGGGTCGCTGCTCAACGCCACGGCGTCCTTCAAGGTCGGCAATCGCGGCACCAACGCCCTCCTGCGCATCGTGGACGGCGGCACCGTGTTCATGCCCGGTTTGGCGACGTTTTATCTCGGAGGCCAGAGCGCGGACGTTTCCAACAGTTTCGTCCTTGTTTCCGGCCCGGGGAGCACGCTCTCCGTTCCGTATCTCTATGCCGGCCACAACAACACGTCTCCAACCAACACGCTGCTCGCGACGGACGGGGCGCTCGTCGACGTCCGCAACCGCCTGAACTCGTACAAGGACAACGCCTTCCGATTCGAAGACGGGGCGGCGCTTCAATTCAACTCGGCGAACCCGAACTTCTACTTCCCGGTTCCGGAACTCTGCGTGTTCGACGGCTCGTCGCTTTCCTTCACCGGCATCGCCGACGCCAACGTGCATTGCTCGACGGCGGCGCAAAACAACTTGCGCAACGGATTCCGCAGCACCTACGCCGGCGACGTCGGCTTCCGTCTCGCCGGGGCGACGAACCTCAACTCCTCGTCCCAGGGGTACACGTTCGCGGCGGACGCATCGAATCCGGCGCACTTCACGCGGTTGGAATTCATCGGCGGCACCGTCACCAACCTCTACCGAGGCCGCGACGGCGACGCCGTCGTCATCGGCACGGCCGACGCGCCGGAATCGGGCGCGCTCGTCGCCCGGGACTCCGCCTCCATCATCGCGCTTCCCTTCGAAGCCCACGGCCCCCTCTCGCTTCGCAACGCGATGATCGCCTTTACGCAAGGCGCGTCGTTCTCCGGCTCCATCGCCGTCGATCTTGCCGACCTGCCGGAGCTTGCCGAGGGCGAGGCGCTTCTGGATGTCGTCGGCGACCTCGATTTCAACTCCAAATTCGTCTTCTCGGGCATCCCCGCGGAAGATGGCGACATCACGCTTGTCGCCTACACGGGCGACTACGACGGCATCCTCCCCACCGCCACGGGCATGCCGGACGGCCGCTCCCTCCGTCTGCGCCCTGGAAGCAAGCGAATCGTCCTGGCCGACGCAACGCCCATCACCGTGCTCATTGTCAAATAGGCATTGGAATCATCATGAAAAAACTCTGCCCCCTTCTCCTGCTGGCCACCGCCATCTCCGCCTCCGCCGTGGACATTGCGTCCGTCTCCCTTGCCCCCGCCGACGGCGGCGCGGCGGCCTTCCGTCCATTGGACGTGACGCCCATCCGCGTCGGATTCCGCAAAATGACGAATGCGTGCTTCACGGTGTTCACGGTCGCCGGGAAGCCGGTGGACGTTCTGGTCAAGCCCTCCACACCGTTCAAACGGGTGGATCTCCGCCCGGCGAACGCCGCGGCGAAGGTGGTCGAGACCACGCCGGACGCCGTCCGCGTCCGCGTCTCCGCCCCCGGCCCCGTTTCCGTCGAATTCGATGGCGACAGTTTTTCCTGCCTGCACCTGCTCGCCAACCCGCCCGAAAAGGACATCCCCTCCCCCGACGCCCCGAACGTCCTGCACTTCGGCCCCGGCCTCCATGCTTTCGGCACCGATGAACGCATCACCTCCGGCGGAACGACCAACGACGGGAAAGACCTTCCGCGATCGGTGCTGAAGGTGTCGTCCAACACGACGGTCTACCTCGCGGAGGGCGCCGTGCTCCAGGCCGGCATCGTGGTGGAGCGCGATGCCACCAATGTCGTCATCCGGGGCCGGGGCATCATCGACCTCAGTCCGTGGAATCAGGCGGACGGCCGAACCAAGTGGGGGAAGACGCACCACGCCGTCGGCATCAACCTGGACCGGACGAAAAACGCGCGCGTCGAGGGCGTCGTCATCAAACAGCCCTGCGGATACGGCATCCTCGGCGGCCAGGTGGACAACGTGGCCATTGAGAACGTCAAGATATTCAGCTCCCACATCTGGGCGGACGGCATCGACATGATGTCCTCCACGAAGGTCGTCATTCGCGACTGCTTCATCAGAACCACGGACGACTGCATCGCGATCTACGGCACCCGGTTCAGCTACAGGGGCGACACCCGCGATTGGCTCGTCGAGCGTTGCGTCCTGTGGGCGGACAGCGCGCACCCGATCTACATCGGCGTTCACGGCGACTACAGGCGCGAAGGCGACACGCTGGCGGACCTCGTGTTCCGCGACATCGACATTCTTGAGAGCAACGAGCGGAACCCCGTTTTCCAAGGCGCGATTTCCATTGGCTGCGGCGACAGGAACACCTGCCGGGACATGCTCTTCGAGGACATCCGCGTGGCCAGGGTGCTTGAAAACGGGCGCTTGATCGACCTCCAGTTCAAGTTCTTCCATCCCTCGACGACCCCCGGGCGCGCCATCGAGAACATCGTCTTCCGAAACATCGCCTGCGCGACCCGCGTCCCGTCCGTCATCGAGGGCAAGTCCGAGGAACGGCAGATCAAGGGCGTCGTTCTGGAGAACGTGACCGTCGCCGGCGACCCCCTGTCTTTGGGACCGCTTCTCAAGGTCGGGAAATTCGCCGACGTCGTTGTCCGCCCGTAGGCGAAGGCTTCACCACTGAAGTGACGCGGCGTCCCCGCCGCGTCCTCCACCCGCCGCGTCCACTTCCTCCTCGGCGGAATCGAATCCCTCGACGATTTCGCGAAACTGGACGTCGGACGGCATGACGAACAGGCGTCTCGGCATGGGTTTGCAGCCGGAACGATGTCGGGCGTCCCGGCAGATTGCGCCCCCTGGACTTGATTTCGGGCGCCTGTGCGTCGAGGAATTGGGCGCGGCGAAATTCTTCGGCAGGTCGCCGTTTGCGGTTTGCTCCTTCAACCCGCCCGGCTTGGGCCAGGAACAGGGCTTCGAATATAGCTGTGTTTTTCAACTTTGGCTTCAATTGCCAGCCATGTCAACAAGATTCCATAATTGTCTCACGACTCGATCGGACAAGCCGCCCAGCCCAACAGCGACCAGCATCCAACACTCCCCGGTTCCAAATTTCAAATTTCCCATCACATCACTTTTGAATTGGCACAAGGACGGTATTCGCGTAATATTCAGGCCGATGGAAGAAAACTTGGACCCGACACAGAAGCGCGACAACACTCGGCGGATCGTGATGACCGGCGGGGCCATCGCGCTCGCAGTGGTGCTGATGGGCGTATTCATCTATCGCTCCGGCAACATTCCCGAACTTCTCGCCACCGTGAAGTCCGCCTTCCGCCGTCCAGGCTTCCTGATCTGCGGCACGGGATTGTTCAGCGTCTCGCTCATGTGCGGCATGTTGCGCTGGCATGTGCTCTTGCGCACGCTGAAACTGCCCATTTCCTTCGGCGAGGCGTTCCGGCTTTATGCCACCGGCCACTTCTTCAACGTCATTGGTCCCGGCGCCACCGGAGGAGACGTCGTCAAAGGAGCCTGGATCGCCGCCAAATGCGCCGGACGCCGGACCGAGGCCATTACTTCCATCGCCGCGGAACGTCTCATCGGACTCATCGCGATGGTGGTCTTTGTCACGACCGTTTCGGTGCTCCGAGCGGACTTCTTCACGGAAAGCAAGGCGCTGACGCTCCTGCGCCACGCCATCTACTGGGCATGCGCCACCTGCGTGGTCGTGATCCTCTTGCTCACGGCGATCAATTGGGAACGCCTCGCAAACCGTCTCAATCCGCAGGATGGCAGCTTCATCGCGAAGGTGCTGAAGGAAATGATCAACATGTGGCGGACCTTCCACGTGTGCCTCACCCACCCCATCCCGGCTTTGCTCACCTTCCTGCTCTCCATCGCCAACCACATCACCGACGTCTGCTGCTACTTCCTGCTCAGCCGCGCCATTGGCATGACGATCCGCTTCAAGGACCTCATCGTCATCTCCCCCCTCGCCAACACGATCGCCGCCGTTCCCCTCACTCCCGGTGGCGCCGGCGTGCGCGAAAACACCCTCCAATACATGATGGACGTCGTGAGCATCCCCCGGACCGACTCCACCGCGCTCGGCTTGCTCATGTTCGGCACCATCGTCTTCTGGGCCCTCATCGCCGGCGTCATCATGGCCTCCGGCGTCGGCAAGACGCATATCCCGCGGCAGAAGTGATTGTTGAAGCCGAGAAGATTGAAACCAGCCCTTCAAAATGGCGCACAACCATAACCAATTGCCCCGGGCTTCATCATTGAAGCGAAGCGGGCGTTCTGCTAAAATGCGCTCCATTGCAACTGCATCAGGCGGCATCGGCCGCAATGGCATTTTTTGGAGAACACATGAAGCTCAATTCGCTACTCGGCACACTCGCTCTTGTGGCAACGATGGCAACGATCACCGTCGCGCAAGACAACGGCCTTGCAGACTCAAAGCAAGACATCATCCCCGCCGAGCCGCTGGAAGACATCGACATCGTCATCCAGCCGTCCGTCCGAGCGCCGGGCGCGGCCCAGTCGCTTTTCGACATGGCCGCCGATCCCTCGCCCGAAGCGCCCGCCGAAGGCCGGGCGCTTCTCGACGCCTGCATCGCGCGCATGCCAACGGAGCCGCTCTACATGAAGGGCACGCTCACCATGCGCAAAGCCTACGGCGTGGAGCTCAAGAAGTACGGCTACGCCGTCACGCTCCAATGGGGCGCCATGCCGCCCGCCGCGAAGTACGACGTGTTCAACCTCCCCGGCGGCGGACTCGTCGAGGCGATCGAGGTCGTCCGCGACCCGTCCGCGGGGCTGGGCGTCCGGCGCTTCACCGGCATCGAGCGCATCCAGGCCGAAGCGCCCGTGCTCAACGAACGGGTGCTCGGCACCGACATCACGTGGCTCGACATCACGCTCGACTACCTCTGGTGGAAGAACCCGACGCTCGGCGGCTCCGAAAAGGTGAAGGGGCGCCTCTGCGACATCCTCGAAGTCGAGCCGCCCGCCCCGCTGCCCGGCTGCGCCAAGGCGCGCCTCTGGATCGACCGCGACCAGCAGGTGCTCATGCGCGCCGCGCAGGTCAACGAAAACGGCCGCGAAACCCGCCGGATGTGGGTCCGCGCCATCCAGAAGGTCGACGGCCGCTGGGTGCTCAAAGACCTCGAAGTCGAAACCCTCGGCTCCGGCCACCGCACCCGCCTCCACGTCGACGAAGTCAAAGTCGCCCAAGTCTTTTCACCATAGCCACGAAAATTTTAGCGAGGAGCGAGAAGAGAGGAGCGAGGAGTTCAGGCTGGGGGCACCCCAGACCCCGTTAGTACCTTCTTTTCATGTGTTTCGTCGTTCAAAAAAAACTTCCACCCACCCTTTGCAGTCGACAAAGCCCTCGACAAAGTTGCCCTCCGGCTCGACCTTGGACTTTGGACCTTGGACCTTAGACTAGAAAAATCGACAAAGTTGCCTAAGCCCAAATTTCAAATTTCAAATTTCAAGTTTCAAATCCCAAATCCCAAATTTCAAATCCCATGAAAATCAACCCCACCCAAATGTCCGACTGGCAGATTGCCGACGCCGCCGAAGCCGACCTGATCCCCGTTGCCGAGCTCGCCTCGCGCCTGGGCGTCCTCCCCGACGAGCTGGCCCGGCACGGCCGCCACTTCGGCAAAGTCGACGCCCAGGCGCTGCTCGCCCGCCTCGACAAGCCCTCCGCCCCGCGCGCCAAGTACATCAACGTCACGGCCATCAACCCCACGCCGCTCGGCGAGGGCAAGACCACGACCACGATGGGCCTGCTCGAAGGCCTCGGCAAGCTCGGCCTCAACCCCGTCGGCGCCATCCGCCAGCCGAGCGGCGGCCCGACCTTCAACATCAAGGGCTCCGCCGCCGGCGGCGGCCTCGCCCAGTGCCTCCCCCTCGCCCCGCTGTCGCTCGGCCTCACCGGCGACATCGACGCCGTCACCAACGCCAACAACCTCTGCATGACGGCGCTCACCGCGCGCATGCAGCACGAACGCAACTACGACGACGCCCGCCTCGCCAGGATCGGCCTGCGCCGGCTCGACATCGACCCCGCCAAGATCAACATGCGCTGGGCGATGGACTTCTGCGCCCAGTCCCTCCGCAACATCGTCATCGGCCGCGGCGGCGAGCGCGACGGCTACGAAATGGAATCCTCCTTCTACATCAGCGTCGCCAGCGAGGTCATGGCCATCCTCGCCGTCTGCCGCGACCTCGCCGACCTGCGCCGGCGCATGGCGCGCATCGTCGTGGCCTGGTCCCGCAGCGGCGCCCCCGTCACCGCCGGCGACCTCGAAGTCGATGGCGCGATGACCGCCTGGATGGTGCGCGCGCTCAACCCCACGCTGATGCAGACGCTCGAAGGCCAGCCGGTCTTCGTCCACGCCGGCCCCTTCGCCAACATCGCCGTCGGCCAAAGCTCCGTCATCGCGGATCGCGTCGGCTCGCTCCTGGGCGACTACCTCGTCACCGAAAGCGGCTTCGGCGCGGACATCGGCTTCGAGAAGTTCTGGAACATCAAGTGCCGCGTCTCCGGGATGAAGCCCGACGCCGCCGTCATCGTCGCCACCGTCCGCGCGCTCAAATCCCACGGCGGCGGCCCCGCCGTCAAGCCGGGCGCCAGGCTCGACGAGGCGTACACGCGCGAAAACGTCGGCCTCGTCGAGGCCGGCTGCGAAAACCTCCGCGCCCACATCGAGACCGTCCGCAAGGCGGGCGTCACGCCGGTGGTCTGCCTCAACGCGTTCCACACCGACACGAAGGCCGAGCAGGACGTCGTGCGCCGCCTCGCCGACGAGACGGGCGCCCGCTTCGCCGTCTCCAACCACTGGCTCCTGGGCGGCGACGGCGCCCGCGAGCTGGCCGAGGCCGTCGTGGAGGCCGCCGCGCAGCCCGGCGACTTCCGCCCCCTCTACTCGCTCGACGAACCGATCGAAACGCGCATCGGCAAAATCGCCCGCGAAGTCTACGGCGCCGACGGCGTCAGCTACGCCGACGCCGCGCGCGAAAAGCTCGACCGCATCGCCGCCGACCCCGAATCCGCCGCCCTGCCCGTCTGCATGGCGAAGACCCAGTACTCGCTCTCGCACGACCCGACGCTGAAGGGCCGCCCGAAAGGCTGGACGCTCCCCGTGCGCGACGTGCTCGTGTACCAGGGCGCCGGCTTCATCGTCCCCGTCGCCGGGGACATCGCGCTCATGCCCGGCACGGGCTCCGACCCGGCCTACCGCCGCATCGACGTCGATGTCGCCACGGGCAGGGTCCGCGGCCTCCACTAGGCGCCGCGACGCCGCCGACACGCCATGGCCCGAGACCGAAACGCCAAGCGCATCCGCGCCTCGCAGCACGACCCGACGCTCCCGCCCACGCGGGAGCTGAAGGGCGGGTTCTGCCGCATCTTCGACGCCGACGTCCCCATGCTCCAACGGCTCGGGGATCGCGACGCCCCGCGCCCGGCGTGCCCGCGAAACCCGGACTGCGCGCTCGTCCGCCTGCTCGCCTCCTGCGACAAGCCGCTCGAACTCGAAATCGGCTGCGGCATGGGCAAGTTCATCGCCGCGCGCGCCAAAAACCACCCCGAAAGCCACTTCCTCGGCATCGAATGCGAAAAGGTGCGCATCGCGCGCACCGACGTCGCCCTCCGCGCGGCCGGCATCGCCAACGCCCACGTCGTATGCGGCCAGGCGATGCGCCTGCTCGAATTCTGCCTCCCGGACGCCTCGCTGGCCGCCCTGCACCTCTACTTCCCCGACCCCTGGCCGAAAAAGCGCCACCGCAAGCACCGCCTCTTCAACGCCGCCTTCGCCCGCCAGGCCCACCGCGTCCTGCGCCCCGGCGGCACCCTCAACGTCGCCACCGACCACGACGACTACTTCGCGCAAATGCGCGAGGCCATGGCCGCCGACGGACGCTTCGAGTCCATCGAGCCCCTGGAACGCGCCGAGGACGAAACCACGGAATTCGAAATGAAGTTCCGAGCCAAGAACCACCCCGTAAACGCCGCCTCCTGGAAAAAACGATGACGCCCAAAGCCCCCGCCCCCCGCCCCGCCCCCGCCGACGGCGCCGACGCCCCCTCCCTGAACATCGTGCCGCACTGCGGCATCGTCGCCGTCGTCGGCCGCACGAACGCCGGCAAGTCCACCCTCGTCAACCGCATCGTCGGCGAGAAGATCAGCATCGTCAGCCCCGTCGTCCAGACGACCCGCAACGTCGTGCGCGGCGTGCTCACCGACGACCGCGGCCAGCTCGTGCTCATCGACACGCCGGGGCTCCACAAGAGCCGCAGCACCCTCTGCTCCATCATGAACAAGCGCGCCCGCGCCGCCGCCGAAGGCGTCGACGTCGTGCTGCTCGTCGTGGACGGCTCCAAGGATCCCCAGCTCGAAGACGACGGCTGGATGCGGCGGATCGCCAAGTCCGGGACGCCCGCCATCATCCTGCTCAACAAGGCGGACGCCGCCAGCCGCCTCCCCCGCTACCAGGCGCTCTGGGTCGACATCCAAAAGGAAAGCCCGCAGGGAACCCCGTGCGAACCCCTCTGGCTCCAGGCCTCCGCCAAGACCGGCGAGGGCGTCGACGCGCTCGTCGAAACGCTCTTCGCGCGCCTGCCGCCCGGCCCGATGCTCTTCGACGAGGAGATGCTGACCGACTACCCGCGCAAGCTCGCCGTGTCGGACATCATCCGCGAAAAGTTCTTCCACGTCCTGCGCGACGAACTCCCCCACTCCATCGGCGTCAGGGTCGACGACATCGCCCGGAAGCCGAACGGCGTCACCCAGGTCCGGGCCACCGTCTTCGTCCAGCGCCACAACCACAAAGGCATCGTGCTCGGCCCCAAGGGCCGCACGCTGCGCGCGATCACGCGCCTTGCCGACAAGGAACTCTCGGCGTTCTTCGACGGCCCCGCCGAAGCGGATCTCTGGGTCAAGGTCGAGCCGAAGTGGGACGAAAACTTCTTCCTCCTCCGCCAGATCGGCTACGCCTAGAGACAGGATTACAAGATTGACAAGATTGATTTTGGCGAGTTGTGGCGAGGGGCGGGGGCGGGACGAGCGTCTGCTCGTCCGTTCATGCGGGCAAGCAGACGCTTGCCCCTCCCGTGCTTCGCAAGCCAAGTTCGCCATGAGCCCGTTCACGTACCCGTTCACAGCGAAGCGGTTCACGTTCAAGAAAACGCGAACGGGAACGTGTACGAAGGGACGGGGAGGGACGAGCGTCTGCTCGTCCGTTCGTGCGGGCAAGCAGACGCTTGCCCCTCCCGTGCTTCGCAAGCCAAGTTCGCCATGAGCCCGTTCACGTACCCGTTCACAGCGAAGCGGTTCACGTTCACAAAAAACGCGAACGGGAACGTGTACGAAGGGGCGGGGCGAGTGCGGAGTGCCTTGCCATTTGTCTAGCCGCTACTTCAGCCATGTGAACCAATACGGGAAGGCGATCGTCTCCCGGATGTTGCGCACCTCGATGTGGCGCTCCAGTTCGTCCACGAAGTCCATGTACAGCATGGCGTGGCGCGTCTGCAGCCCCGCCGCCTTCTCGACCAGGCGCTCGCGATGCTCCTCGAAGAAGAGCGGGACGCCCGCCGGCTTCCCCTCGCAGGCGCAGAGCACGAGCAAGTCGCGGTACCAGTCGCGGATGGACTCGAAGACGGACTGCCGCATCTCCTTCGAACGCGCGCCGACCCAGGCGTCGACCGTCTCCTTGTCCTCCTCGAACTCCGACTCCCGCTGCTCCTGCTTGCCCAGCTTCTCCGCCTCCCCCTTGATCTCGGCGAAGAGATCCACGAGCTTGCCGGCCGTCGCGAAGATGCGCAGCGCCGATGTCGACGCGTGCTGCGCCATGATGTCCCCCACGCGGCTGCGCCACGGCTCCGCCGGCGGGACGCGCCCCTCGTTCAGATCGAGCCGCTGGCAGCGGGAGACGATCGTCGGCAGCAGCGCCTCCGGACGGTCGGTGACGAGCAGGAAGAGCGTCTGCTCCCCCGGCTCCTCCAGCGTCTTCAGGAAGGCGTTGGCCGAGCTTTCGTTGAGCCGGTCGGCGAAGAGGAGCACCGCGATCTTCCAGCCGCCCACGTAGGAGCCCATTTCCTCCCAGCGGACGATCTGCTCGCGCATGACATCGACGCTGATGATGCGCGACTTCTTCTCCGGCTCCACCCACAGGGCGTCGACATGCTTGTGCGCCAGCGCGTTCAGGCAGGCGTCGCACGTCCGGCACGGACGCTCCGCCGCATCCGCCGTGCAGAGCAGGAAGGCGCAGATCGACTCGGCCAGCTCGAGCCCGTTCCCGCGCGGCGACCCGCAGACGATGTAGGCATGCGGCATCCTGCCGCTCCTGTGGCTCTGCTTGACGATTTCGAATGCTTCCGACGGTTTCATGCTGCTCCTTGACGCCCAATGACACCCCCGATTCTACCACATTCCCGAGGCGTGTGGCAACGATGTCGAACCACACCCGGTAATCGGCCAGTTTCTGGGGTGGTGCGGGTTGGAGAGCCTTGGTGAGATGCACTATGCCGATCTGCCGCGACAAAAAATTCACGTAAAGGCGCAACACGCAAGCGAGGGCAAAGGGGCATGGGTTTTCCAACCCGTGAAGGCAATCGCGGACAGGAATGTCCGTGCCCCCAAGCACACCGCGCTGAAGCGCGGGCAAGCGACGGCGAGCCGAGACGGCGCCTCCCCACCCCGCTTCGCATCAAGCCATCTCAGTTTATCGCCCACGAAACTCCGCGAAGCAGAGGGGAATGTCGCCGGCCTGCGGCCGTCGCTGATCGCTCAACATTCCCCCAGCACCCATCCAGCAGGGGAAGGCGGTTTTTCAGTGATTAACGACGGTCGCAGACCGGGAAAAACTGCCTTCCCCTCGCGGAGATTCGTGGGAAGAAAAAAACGTCCGCCTACGCCCATCCAGCCACGTAATTTGCAATTCGTAATTCAATTCACCACTCATCACTCATCATTCCAAGCTGCCACCTGCGCCGCGCTTCCGCAGGTCGACAAAGCTCGCGCCAAAGCTCTCGACAAAGCGACAAAGCTGCCCTTCGGCACTGGCGACTAGCCACTAGCGACTAGCGACTCATTCCACCTCATGCCGGATCCAGATCGAGAGGACGAGCTCGTCGTCGGTCTCGCGCGTGCCGCTGACCCAGTGCCAGGCGTTCCAATCGGGGATTGCGAACTCGACGACTTCGCCACCAACGACGCCTTCAACGGTCTCGACCGTGCCACGGGCGGCCGACCAGAGGCTGAAAGTGAACGGGCCGCCCTCGGCGGGCGCGACGAAACGCTCGACGGGGTTGCCGACTGGCGTGCCAGCGTCGGCCAACGCCGCAGCGGCCTCGGCCAGTCCATCCGGGGCGTCCGCACGACGCTCAAACGTGCTCGAATGGACGACTCGAACCACGTCGGCCGCAGAATCGTCGACAACCACTTCAAGACGGTATTTCCGCCCCTCCGCGACGTCGGCCACGGACACCTTGGTTGCCGACTCCGCACCCGAGAGAAGTGCCGCCTCTTCGCCTGTGCTCGCATCATAAACACTGGCCGTCACCGGGCCGTCGGCGAACGACAGCGGGAAAACGGTGGCAGCATTGTCCAACACCTTTGCAGATGCAGTGCCGCAAGGCGCGGGAGCCTTGTCGACAAGCGCGGCGTCAGCAAACGCTGCGTCATCTTCGGCAGACGCGGCGGCGGCCGGCATCGCTTCAGACGTCTTTGGCAAATTCATGTTCGGCACATAATAGGCAATGCCTTCGTAACGCCAGTCGTTTGCCAGATTCGCGATGATGTTGTTCTTCTCTGCCTCGTTTATCGTAAAGAAATGATGCTTGTACCGGTTCGACCAGAAACGATAGGCGGGAGTTCGACCCACATCCGCATCCGAATGCACGTAGTAGGCGACGCCTTCATAACGCCAGTCGCTTGCGAGGTTGGCAATGATAAGATTCTTCTCCGCCGCCGAAATCGTAAAGAAATGACCGCGATACCGATCCGACCAGAAGCGGTACAGCGGCACGGTGCCCGGCACCAGAATCGGATAGGCGTAATAGGCCACACCCTCATAACGCCAATCACGCGAGAATGTCGCAATGATATTGTCCTTTTCCGCCTCGGAAATCGTGAAGAAATGCCCGTTGTTCCGATCCGACCAGAAGCGATAAACGGGCGCGACCTGCGGAATCAATGTCGTTTCCCAACGCAAGTCGTAGGCGTTTCGCGCATTGGCGCCGACCACGCAGAGGTAGTAGGTGCCGGCGGCGGGCACCAGGAAGTCGATGGCCTCGCCATCGGACAGCCCTGCCGACAAGGCCACGCGGACGCCAGCCGAATCGTAGAGCGCTAGATTGATGTCGCCCTCCGCATGGGCAAAGTCGCATTCCGCCATGAGACGCTCAACGTCAGCGCCAACATCGACCCGGTACCAATCGTCGTCGCCTTGCACGGCCACGCCGTCGATCGCCGAAAGCCATTCGCCCTCGGAGTCCGAAAGATCGAAGGCCGAGGCTTGATCGTTGTTGGGCTCGTACCGATCATCCACCGACCACGTGTAGCCCAAAGGCAACGGCCCCGCATTGTTCGCCTCGTTCTCCTCGGCGATTTCGCTCATCCCCTGATAGCGGTCGGCATAGGCCCAAGCCGTGTAGGATCCAATCGCCAATGCCGTCGTCTCAAACTGGAGCGTCGCAACCTGTCCAGGGGGGATGCCGCGGTTGTAGTCTTGGTTCAAGGCGGAAGGCGTCGAAATCGTCGGCTCCGAGGCGGAATCAGGCCAAAACGCCACGTTGAAGACGCCTGCCGCCGCGCCGCGCCCCTGGTTTCGCACCGTGATGGTGAAGACGACGACGTCGTTCTCCACAGGGTTGATCGGACTGTGCGTGATTGATCCGATCACCAGATCCGGCTTGAAACTGTCCAGCGCGTCCTTCCAGCGCAAGTTGTACGTATTCCCCGCATTGTTCCCATGGACTTGAATGTAATAGATCCCAGCCGAGGGAACCACAAAATCGATGTTCTCGGTGTCGGCCACACCCGCAGACGTCGCAAGCCGATTCCCGGAGGAATCAACGAGCGCGATGTCGATGTTGCCATCCGCATGCGTGAACTTGCACTCCACCAAGATGCGGAGATAGCCAGACTTTGCAGTGATTTTGAACCAGTCGTGATCCGCCTGGACGCCAAGACCTTTGAAATTCGAGAGCCAGATGTTTTTTTGGCTTGTCAGGTCAAAGGCCGTTACACGCGTGTCGTTCTCCTCGTATGCGTCGTCCTCGACGCCGCTACTGCCGGGGGCGGCAAGGGCGGGGATGCCCGAAAGCAGCTCGGCATTGAGACACTGCGCCGTCTGATCGACCGCCGTCTCTGCTGCGGCATAGTTGAAGAGCTCCATGAATTGCAGCTCGCCATCGCCGTTGGCATCCACCGACACTTCCAAGCACCCGCGGAGGATCGCACCCGTGAAAAAGCCATGAGGAGGGCTTTCCCAGCTTAGCTCGTCGTAGTCGCAGGCCGTCATGAAGGCGATGTTGCCCCCCAAAGCCTTGGGCACGGGAAGACCGGCGTCCCTGAGCTGCCTCGCCTTTTCAGCGCGGAAACTGGCCATCGCATTTTCGGCAAACGCCCAGGATTTGCTCTTGAACATGCCGCCCGAGTGGCAGGTGTCCAAAATCACGACCACAGAGACCGAGGAGTCGAAACGCGCGAGATCGACGCCCATCTCCTCGTCCGTGTAATCCGTGTTGTAGGCACAGAGGTACGTGGACGTGCCGACATCCTGGCCGCCGTGGCTGGAATGGTAGTAAACCACCACGTCGCCCGGGCCGGCCTTGGAGGCAAGCCCCTGGAAAGAGGATCGAATGGACGTCTTCGACGCAAACGAGTTTGTCAGAACCTGGATGTTGGCCGCAGGCCAACGCCCACGGGCATCCCCGAGCATCATCGTGCTGCGAATGCCTACAACGTCGTTGACGCAACAACGCAACGAGCTGGCATAGCCCGGCGCATAGTCGTTGATGCCCACAAGAAGCCCCCAACGCGTGGCGCCTGGGGCGTTCGCGATCGCAAAAAGGCCGAGACAAACCACGAGCGCCGCACGCGCGACGCTACCCGTCTTAGTAAAACATGTTGACATGGAAATATTCCCCTGAGTTTGAAAGGACATCCGATTTAGCAGCATATTTTACCGAGCTTTGATCATTTTGTCCACACCATTGCTAGAAAAAATCGCCGTGAAAATTGCCGTGGCAAAAACGGGCAAAAACGATCCGCAAATGTCGATGCCTCAGGGTTCAAACGGCCAGGCATTGAAAGCAACCCCCTCATAGTGCCAATCGGCAGAAAGCGCGGCGATGATGTGATCCTTCTCCGCCTCGGAAATCGTAAAAAAATGGTGCTTGTATCGAGACGACCAAAAGCGAAAAACCGGCACCGAACCTGAAACCGGGCTTGGAATGACGTAATAGGCCACGCCCTCATAGCGCCAATCTCGTGCGAGATTGGCGATGATGTTGTCACGTTCTTGCTCGGAAATTGTGAAGAAATGCCCGTGATACCGATCCGACCAGAAACGGAAAAGGGGACGCGTGCCGGCAACCTGCTTCGAATAGGCGCAATAGGCCACGCCCTCGTAACGCCAGTCACGTGCGTTGTTGGCGATGATGGCGGCCTTCTCTTCCTCGGAAATCGTGAAGAAATGCCCCCGGAACCGATCCGACCAGAAACGATGGACGGGCGCAAGCTGCGACTCCATCGGCGCGGCAGCATACTCAAAGCAGAAATGATTGTTCGTGTTGATGGATTCCGACACGAGGTTCTCGAACTCGACCCGCGCACAGAGGCGGTTCGTACCGGCATGCTCCAAGACCTGCGGCGGCAAGACGACCGTCCGGGACTCCCCGGCTTCGAGCCTGCCGACTCTCGCCCACGTGTCCCCCACGTCCCCAAAAACAGGTGGAACAGCATTCGTCCAGTGGTGCCAGACATCGACATGCCGGGCGTCCCCCGCCGCAGCCCCCCGGTTCTTCACCACGGCGCTCACGGGGAGCGGAAGCCCTTGTGCAATCGGCTCGGGGCCGACAACGACCGATTCGATCACGAAATCCGGAAGCGGCGGCGCAGCCTGCGCCACCATGCCTGAAAGCACCTGGGCCAGCAGCCAGCCTGCCAGCAGCCCAGCGCGTTTAATTCGTGCCAATCTTCCGCTCATGTCCGTTTTTTACCTTTTGATTCTAGTCTTTTTCACCACGGAAATCAACATGCGAAAAAAGAGGAAGGTCGGAATGGGCGCATTCGAATTTTCATTTTTTTGCGGCTGGGCTTGTGAGGGCGGCTCAAATGTGCTATCATTGATGGATTGTTTTTGAGTTGCGCGGAAGGCGGATGGGCCGCCGAAGCGGCGTATCGGATTCGAGATGAACAAAGTCTACCACCAGATCGACAGCAGTTCGGGCAGCGTCATCAACCTGAGGGCCCGGGGGGTCAAGTACCACGAGCTGGCCGAGGTCGCCTCGCGGGGCAAGACCTCGCTCGCCCAGGTGATCAAGCTCGACGGCGACCAGGTCTCCCTCCAGGTCTTCGCCGGCGCCCGAGGCGTCGCCACGGACGCGCGGGTCCGCTTCCTGGGGCATCCGATGCAAGTGCCGTTCTCGGACAACCTGCTCGGCCGCGTCTTCGACGGCGGCGGCAACGCCCGCGACAAGGGGCCCCAGTTGACGGGCGAGCGCATCACGCTGGGCGGCCCGTCGGTCAACCCCGCCAAGCGCATCATCCCGCGCAACATGGTCCGCACCGGCATCCCGATGATCGACGTGTTCAACACGCTCGTCGAGTCCCAGAAGCTGCCCGTCTTCGCCAAGGCCGGCGAGCCCTACAACGAATTGCTGGCCCGCATCGCCCTCCAGGCCGAGGTGGACGTGATCATCCTCGGCGGAATGGGGCTGAAGCACGACGACTACCTCTTCTTCCGCGACACGCTCGACAAGAGCGGCGCGCTCTCGCGCTCCGTCATGTTCGTCCACACGGCGGCCGACCCCGTGGTCGAATGCCTGCTCGTGCCGGACTTCGCGCTGGCGGTGGCGGAGCAGTTCGCCATCGGCGGGCGCAAGGTCCTCGTGCTGCTCACCGACATGACGTCGTTCGCCGACGCGCTCAAGGAAATCGCCATCACGATGGAGCAGATCCCCTCGAACCGCGGCTACCCCGGCGACCTGTACTCCCAGCTTGCATCCCGCTACGAGAAGGCGGTGGACTTCGAGGGCGCGGGCTCCATCACGATCCTCGCCGTGACCTCGATGCCGGGCGACGACGTGACGCATCCGGTCCCCGACAACACGGGCTACATCACCGAAGGCCAGTTCTACCTGCGCGACGGGCGCATCGAGCCGTTCGGCTCGCTCTCCCGCCTCAAGCAGAACGTCAACAAGAACACGCGCGACGACCATCGCACGATCATGGACACGATGATCCAGCTCTTCGCCCAGTATCGCTCGACGCTCGAAAAGCAGTCGATGGGCTTCCGCATGTCGGAGTGGGACGCCAAGCTGCTCAAGTACGGCGCGCGCTTCGAGAAGGAGATGATGGACATCACCGTCAACATCCCCCTCGAGAAGGCGCTCGACCTCGGCTGGGAAATCCTGGCGGACTGCTTCGAGCCCGTCGAGACGGGCATTCGCACCGAGATTCTCGAAAAATTCTGGCCGAAGCGCGGCTGAGGCGCTTCGCGCGCGTTTCCCGGAGATTCCCCATGGCCAAAGTCAAGCTGACCAAAACCGAGCTGAAAGTGCAGAAGGACGCGCTGGCGCGCTTCCTCCGCTTTCTGCCGATGCTGCAGCTCAAGAAGCAGCAGCTCCAGCTTGAGATCGCCATGATGCGCAGCCGCGTCGAGGAGATCGAACAGCACCGCGACGCCCTGTTCGAGAGCGTCGCGTCGTGGATCGGCCTGCTGGCGGACGAGTCCGCGGAAATCCCCGTCGTGCTCGAGCGCGTCAAGCTCGGGCAGGGCAACATCGCCGGCGTCTTCATCCCCGTTTACGAGGGGATCGAGACGAGCCGCCCCGAAACGGATCTCTTTTCGACGCCCGCGTGGGTCGACGAAGCGGCCGAGGTCGCCTCCCAGTTGATGGAGGACGCGGCGCGCATCGACGTGCTGCACGAGCAGATCAAGCTGATCGAGGCCGAGCTGCGCACGACCTCCCAGCGCGTGAACCTTTTCGAGAAAGTCAAGATCCCCGAATGCCGCGAGAACATCCGCCTGATCGGCATTGCGCTTGGCGACGAGCAGACGTCCGCCGTGGCGCGCGGCAAGATCGCCAAGAGCCGCGGCAAGGACGCGAGGACTGGAAACGGCGAGGAGGGCGTGGCATGATCGTTCCCCTGAAGCATGTGACGCTGCTCTGCACGCCCGCCAGCCGCCAGGAGGCGCTGGCCCGGCTCGCCGATTTGGGCGTGCTGCACGTCGAACACCGCTTGACCGACACCGAGGCGATTCTGTCGGCGCGCGCCGTCGTCGACGAGGCGCAGAGCGCGATCGCGGTCGTGAAGGCGGCGATGGACGGCGACTGGCGGCAGCTTTCGTTCAAGACCGTCCCGCGCGCGGCCAACAGCGTCCCGCTCGTCCGCAAGATCACGGATCGAGCCGCGCAATACCTGGCGCTGCGCGAAGAGACGCGCGCGCTCGAAGGCGAGATTCGCCGCTTCGAGCCGTGGGGGGATTTCGATCCCGCCGCCGCCGCCCGTTTGACGGCTTCGGGGCAGGAGGTCACGCTGTTCAAGGCGCTTCCCAACGCCGAACTTCCCGAGGTCGAGGGGGCGCTGCTCCACGTGCTCGCGCGCGACAGGGCCGGCGTCAACGGCGTGCTCATCGGCGCGCCGCTGCCGGAGGGGCTGATTCCCATGCCCATGCCGCCGAAGCGCCTTTCCGCGATGCAGTCGGAGCTCGACGCCAAGCTCCGGCAGATGCGGCAGGTCGCGGAGACGCTCGCGGCGCACGAAAAGGACTTGCGCGCGCTCCAGGCGCAGGTGCGGCGCGGCGGCGAAACCACGGAGTACGTCTCCGTCGAGGAAAACCTCGTCGTCGAAGGGCCGGTGGCGTACATCACCGGGTATTGCGACGCGCGAAAGGCCGACGAGCTGAGAGCCGAGGCCAAGCGCCAGGGCTGGGGGCTCGCGCTGCGCGATCCCGAGCCGGGCGAGGACGTGCCGACGCTGCTGGAGCCGCCGAAGCTGTTCCGTCCGATCCTGGCGCTTTTCCGGGGCCTGGGCATCCTTCCCGGCTACGAGGAGACGGACGTCAGCGTGCCGTTCTACATCTTCTTCACGCTCTTCTTCGCCATGCTCGTCGGCGACGCGGGCTACGGCGCGATCATCGTCTTGCTGACGCATTTCGCCCGCCGCAGCGTCGCCCAGAAGTTCCGCGGCCCGATGCCGCCGGCGGTCCGGTCGATCTTCACGCTCTTCTACGTGTTCGGCTTCGCCACGATCGCCTACGGCGTGATGAGCGGCAACTACTTCGCGATTCCGCAGAAGTACATCCCCGAAGCGCTGCGCTTCCAGTCCATCGAGTGGCTGGCCGACGTCAACAACATCATGCAGCTTTGCTTCACGATCGGCGCGGTGCACTTGAGCATCGCCCGGCTGTGGAACGCGCTGGTGCTCTTCCCCTCGAAGAAGTTCCTGGCGGAACTCGGCTGGGTCGGCATCATCTGGTGCATGTACTCCGTCGTCTGCAGCATCGTCGTGGCCGGGTTCGCGTTCCCGAGCTGGGGCGCGCCGGTGCTGGCCGCCTCCATCCTGCTGGTGCTCCTGTTCATGCTCGATGCTTCGGAACTCAAGACGGAAGGGGTGAACCTCGGCATGCTCCCGCTCAACGTCATGAGCTGCATGGGCGACATCATTTCCTACGTGCGCCTCTACGCCGTCGGCCTGGCTTCGGTCAAGGTCGCCGAGAACTTCAACATGATGGCCACGCAGTTCGACCTGCCGATGTTGATCAAGCTGCCGGTTCTCGCGCTGGTGCTCCTCTTCGGGCACGGCCTCAACTTCGCCATGGGCGCGCTGAGCATCCTCGTCCACGCCGTCCGCCTCAACACGCTAGAATTCTCGGGCGCCAAGGGCGTCTCGTGGAGCGGGCGTCCGTTCAAGCCGTTCACGGCTCCGCGCTCCGCAGCCGCTTCCCGCACGAGTCCTCGACCTTAATTTCTAACTTCATTCAATCATCGACAACATCGCGCAGCCCCAGGGCGGCGCCGCATCGGAAGGAACAAGACAATGGAATGTGACACAGCACTCGGAATCGTTGGCGCCATCGCCACCATGGCCATCGCGGCTCTCGGCTCTGCGCTTGGAACCGGCTCGGCGGCGGCGGCGGCCATCGGCGCCTGGAAGAAATGCTACGCCCAGGGCAAGCAGGCGCCCTTCATCCTGCTGTCGTACGTCGGCGCGCCCATCACGCAGACGCTTTACGGGATGATCGTCATGTTCACAATGACGGATCTCGTCAAGTCCCCGAACACCCTGCCCGGCACCGGCTTCGCCCTGCTGCTCATCGGCATCGTTTCCGGCTTGGCGCTCGGCCTTTCCGCCTGGCTCCAGGGCCGCGCCGGCGCGGCCGCGGCGGACGCCCACGGCGAGACGGATTCCGGCCTGACGAACAACCTTTCGGCGATCGGCATCATCGAGACCGTCGCGATTTTCGTGATGGTGTTCACGCTCATCGCCGTCGGCAACCTGAAGAACGAAGCCCCCGCGCCGGATCTCCCCGAAGCGCCCGTCAGCGCCGCCGCCGCCGTCGTCGGCGAGTAGGCGAGCCGTCTTTCAACCCCGCGCGTTTTTTGCCGCAATCCCCTCTTGGCCGTGTCCGCGCTGGGGGTGGGGCGTTTGGTTTGAGCGGGCACACGGTGCCAGCCCACACCCACGGGAGACCGGCTCCTGCTCCAGTTTCCCCTACCGCGCCTTGCCTTCGCGGATGAAGGCGGCGAGGCAGAGGAGGACGAGGGTCGCGGCGGCGGCGTGGCCGATGATGTGGGGGGCGGAGAGGGCGGGGCGGATGACGATGGTCGAGTCGCCGGCGTCAACGGGTATGGCGGTGAAAATGCCGTTGGCCTTGTAAACGGGGGCGCGTTTGCCGTTGACCGTGGCGGTCAGCGGGACGGCGCGGAGGGAGTTTTCGCGGACGAAGAGCATGCCGGGGCGCCGGGTGGTCGCCTTGACCACGGCTTTGCCGCCCAGGGTCTCGGAGGGCGCCACAACCCAGCTTGCGGGGGTGCAGGGGGCGTCCGCCGGCGTGTCCGAAAGGGCGTCGCCGGCGACCGTGATCTCGCGGTCGAGATCGAAGTCCTTCTGCGCGATGCACTTGAGCGCGGCGTCTTCGGAGTCGACGACCCGCCAGCCGTGGAAGACGGCCACGGGCGGGATCATGCCGAGCGGCTCCGACACGGCGATTTGCGCCCGCATGGGGTCGCGGGGCTTGACAAGGCGGTTGGCCGAATCGAGGTCGTAGAGGCCGACGATCTTCACCAGCTTGGCGCGTGTCATGTCGCGCGCGACGTCGGGCGGGGTCAGAATCGCCGCCGCGCCCCAGTACTTCCAGCGTTTGACCAGGTCGTTCTCGAACGCGAGGAGCGTCTTGACGCGCGGGGAAGCGGGGGTGTCGGAGGTCGTGGGGTCAAGGCCCATGACGCCCTCGATGCCCAGCGTGTCGATGAAAGGCACGTCGCCGGGGAGCAACTGGTTCGTCAGTTGGAGATACGAGAAGGCCAGGCCGTCGGGCTTGCCTTGGGCTTTGATGGCCGTTGCGATGGGGTTGCCGGCGTATTTGCCGGCGACGTTGTTGACGACGACGAAGCGCTGCCCGACTTCCGCCATGTCGAGGACGGTCGCCAGCGTGAGCAGTGCGCAGAAGGCGAGCGCCACGGCGCGGCGCTTGGCCGGCTTGGCGAACGCGACGGCGCCGACGCTTGCCGCGGCGAGGCCGATCAGCCACGCCGCGCGCATGAAGGCGCTGCGGTGGAGGTCGGCCAAAAGGCTGTGGAACGAGGCGGCGGGCGCCGACCAGGCTTTGAACAACGGCGCGAGAACGCGATCCATCGCGGGTGCCAGCTTCTGGGCGTTCGTGAATTGCGCCCGGAACAGGCAGATCGCGGCGACGACGACGGCAACGATGACGAAGACCTGGCCGAGACGGCGGAAGCGGCGTTCGTTTTCGGCCGCCACGGGCTGCGACAGCCGCGTGAGGCCGAAGGCGAAGAGGACGGAGGTGGCGACTTCGACGAGGTGGACGAACTTGACCGGGGCGCGAATCTTGCCCATCATCGGCAGGGCGTAGAAGAGGCGGTAGAAGGGTGCGTGGCGTCCCAGCGCGAGCAGGAGGCTGATGAACGCGGCGATCGCCCAGAAGGCGACAATGCCGGTCCAGTGGCGTCGGACGTCTCCGGGGGGCGGCGCGTTTTCAGCCGTTGGCTTTAGGAGCCCGAAGCAGGCGGCCAGCAAGGCGAAGAACGCCAGTGACACGGGGATGGCGCCGAGGTAGAGCGTGTGCTGGCGGAAGTTGGGATAGATGCCGCGTTGCATGAGCCAGTCGTAGGGCTGGCCGACGTGGTCGGCGAAGTCGGCGGCCTGGCCGAGGCGTCCCCAGTAGGGGCCTTTCGGGTTGTTCGTGTCGAGGCCGCGCAGGCAGGGCGCGATGAATTCCGCCATGGCCTCGGGCGGGAGGCTCCAGTTGGTGGCGAAGATCCAGAGGTCGTTGCGCTCCTTTTCGAGTTGTTCGGCGGATTTCTCCGCGGCCGACGCGTCGGTCTTGACGCCGGTCACCTGCTCGATTTGCTTCTCGCGGCCGGCGATCTGGACGTCGAGAAGGTGGCGGACCGTGTTGTGGCCGAGGACGGCAAAGGCGACGGCCATCAAGACGACGCCGAAGAGGAGGCGTTTTTTGACGCGGTTGAAATAGGTCTTCGCGCCGACATCGGAGCCAATTTGGATGAGGCGGAAGACGCCGTAGGCCGCGAGCAGCATGATCAGCAGCAGCAGGACGTCCGGCTGTGTGGAGAGGCCGGCGATGGCGCAGGCCGCGAGCAGGACGAAGTGGAACCATTGCGGACGGATGAGCGCGCGTTCGACCAGGGCGAACATGAAGAGGGCGTACGGCATCATGATGAAGTAGCCGCGGTGCCCGGCGTTGAACAGCGTGAAGTGGTAGCCCGAGAACGCCATCGCCAGGCCGCCCGCCATGCAGGCGCCGGCGGGGAGGCCGAGGGTGTGCAAGTACGCGCCCATCGCGAGGGCGGCGAGCGCGGTGGAGAGGATGAAGCTCAGTTCGTGATAGACGAGGGCGTGGAAGACCTTCAGGAAATCGTCGTGCGTGACGGTGGCCTGCGTGCCGTTGAGCAGGGGCAGGAGCCGCCGCAGCAGGCTGGTGCGACCAAAGCCCGGCGTGGCGTCGGGCGCTTGCAGGACGGCGGTCGCGGGGAGGGCGTCGGCGAAGACGACGAGGCCGATGGCGAATGCAGCAACAAAAAGGAGGAGGGGCCAGAGATTTTTGATTTTCATGACGTTTCGTTTCAACTGGCCCCACATTCTAGCACAACATCGCTCCGATGCCTAGAAAGAGGTTTTTGCGGTCTGAACCCAGGATCCTCGCTCTAGCGGCAGCGCTAGAGCGCATAGCGAACGACAAGGCCGAGCAGAAAAACAAACAAGACGAGCAGAACGGTGTTCTGCTCGCTTGTCGAGAGATCGGTGGAGGCTTTGATCAGCTTCAGGGCGAGGCGTCCGGTCGCAACGAAGGGGTTGCGGACGCCGGGCCGTCGTTTCACAGCGTATCCGGTTCGGAGGCCATGCCGACGACCTCGTTGATCATGTTGCGCGTCTCGTCCTGCATTTTGCAGACGATGGCGAGCTGGGCGCGAACACGCTCGCGAACGGCCGCACGTTCCTCGTTGAAACGCTGGACGTTCTCACGGTAGGCCTGCATCTCGTTGAGCTCGAGTTCCAGTTCGGTAATGCGGGCCTGGGCCTTCGCGAGGTTTTGGCGCGCATGGAGAAGCTGGATGGAGATTTCTTCCGGCGACGCGTCGAAATCTTCAATCTCAAGACCTTCAGGAATTGGAACGGTCACGCGTTCCCCGCACTGTACGCAGAGGATCACGAGACCCGCGCCACGCGGGTCGATCGAGAGGCTCTTCGCGCAGTGAGGACACTCGAACGTGATGTCCGTTGCAGGGACATCTTCCTCGTTGAGTTCGATGCTGGTGGGAAGGGTTTTCGGCAGATCCATCTCGAGGCCGTCCTGTTCTTCTTGTGGGAGCTTGGTGGCTCCTCTCACGTTCGTTGCGGCTGTTCACCGCCGCCATGCCGGCTGGGTGCCGGAATTCATCCTGAAAACTAGGCTTTGACAACGCGGCCTTGCTTGATGCAGGCCGCGCACACGCGCATGCGCTTCTTGGCGCCGTTCTGGATGGCGCGCACCGAGTGGAGGTTGGGCAAAAAGCGACGGCGAGTGACGGCCGTCGTGTGCAGGCCGATGCCGCCCTTGTACTTGGCGAGGCCGCGCCGGATGATCTTGTTGCCCGACGAGGGGCCTTTACCGCAGATTTGACAGATTCTTGACATGATAATACTCCTAAAAGAGACGTAATAATCTATACTATCCGGGCGTGGGTTTCAAGCGGATTTTACAACTTATTGACTTTCTGGCCTCGAAGCGCCTTGAAAACCGGTCGCGGGGAGCGCTTCGCCTGAGCGACCTTCGTGGACAATGGCGTTTCGCTGGGTGACGATCACCACATTGGGGATACGGCGGGAGACGAGATAATTGCGCAGATCGGCAAGTTTGGCGCGGCGCACGTCGCCATGCGCTTCGATGATGACCGCCCTCCCCTTGTCTGCGCCTTCCTCGCGGATCAGCCGCCTGGCCAGCGTCTTGCGGTCGATGGGGTTGCCGTAGAGCATCAGCGTGCCATCCTCATGCACCTCGACGGTGACACCCGCCCGCCCGGTGTTTTTCGGCGCGCGAGTCGTGGTGGTGGTCATGCATCCCGAGAGCAGGACAAGGCAGAGCACCCAAGTGAAGAAGAAGGGCTGGCGTTTCATGCCGGAAATTTAACCACATTTGTCGGCCAGATTCAAGTTGGTAGTTGAGAAGATGTGGCGGTTGTTGTAGAATGCCGCCATGACAATTGGAGCAACTACGATGCGAACTTTTCAAAATCTACTCGTCACCGGCGGCGCGGGCTTCATCGGCTCGAACTTCATCCGCCATGTTTTCAACAAGACCGGCTTCAAGGGCCGGATCGTCAATCTCGACGCGCTGACCTACGCCGGCAATCCGGCGAGCCTGGAGGACGTCGCGACCGCGCAAGGGGGGCGCTACGTCTTCGAACATGCGGACATCCGCGACCCGGCGGCGCTGAAGCGAATCTTTGACGACTACGCCATCGACGCCGTCTGCCATTTCGCGGCGGAGTCGCACGTCGATCGCTCGATCGTCGCGCCGGACGACTTCATCCAGACGAACATCGTCGGCACGTTCAATCTGCTGCAGGCGGCCAAGGAGCGTCAGGATCGCATGGTCGTCTTCCACCACGTGAGCACGGACGAGGTGTTCGGCAGCCTGGGGGACACGGGTTTCTTCATGGAAACGACGCCGTATGATCCGCACAGCCCGTATTCCGCTTCGAAGGCGGCGTCCGACCACATCGTGCGCGCGTACCATGACACGTATGGCCTGGAGACGACGATTTCCAACTGTTCCAACAACTACGGCCCCTGGCAGTTCCCGGAGAAGCTCATCCCGCTGATGATCCTCAATGCCGCCGAGGGCAAGCCGCTGCCGATCTACGGCGAAGGGCTCAACGTGCGCGACTGGCTCCACGTGGAAGACCACTGCTCGGCGATCTGGATGATCATGGCGCAGGCCGCTTCCGGCGAGACGTATCTCGTCGGCGGCCGTTGCGAGCTGACGAACATCGAGGTGGTGAAGCGCATCTGCGCGATCGTGGATCGCCTCGTCCCGGCGCTGCCTTCCGGCAAGCCGCGCGAGAGCCTGATCACCTATGTGAAGGATCGTCCGGGGCACGACCACCGCTACGCCATCGACTGCTCCCGCCTCGAAAAAGAGCTCGGCTGGAAGCCGACGGAGACGGCGGAATCCGGCTTCGAGAAGACGGTGCGCTGGTATCTCGACAACAAAGCGTGGGTCGAATCCGTCCGCACCGGCGCCTACCGCCAGTGGATCGAGCGAAATTATGCCGCGCGTGGTTGAAGAGACATTTGAGGTGGCGCTTCAGCCATCCATGTTGGCATCGGCATCGTGAACGTGTACGAGTACGTGTGCGACCGGCACGGTCCACAATGGGCGAACGTAAAAGTCGGCACGCTGGAGCCCGCCGTCCCGGCGGGTGTTCGCCGGCGGTGGCAGAGAGTGGACTGGGGCGCACCGCGCTTGGGCGCGGGCGTGCGGACGACGCGTCGCAGCCGCGTCGGCACTGCTGGCGTTGGTCTATGCGGACAAGCCGGCTTCCATGGTCTTGAAGATTTTTCTTCAAGATCATTGCGTGGCGGGGTGGGGATTGGGGCGCACCGTGCTGGGGTGCGGGCGAGGGGATATGTCGCGCCCTTTCATGGCTTTACACGTTTTTTTGGTGCAAATCCAGGGCGTTGCCCTGAGCTGGTATGCCATGCCCTTTCAGGGCTGGGGATTGGTTGTTGTAATCTGGAAGAATTTTTCCAGATTATGGTGGGGAAGGTGGGGCGACGCCGTCCCGGCGAGCCGCCGCTCGCCCGCGCGGGGGCGCGGTGCGCCGCAGAAACAGGGGCACGGACATTCCTGTCCGTGGTTGCGTCCACGGGTTGGAAAACCCGTGCCCCTTTGCCATTTGCCCGCAGAGACCGCTGGAGCCCGCCGTCCCGGCGGGGCTGTTCAACCTTCGGCGTACACGTACACAGCGAAGCGGCAGGCATGGGACGTGGGACGAGAACGCGAACGTACAAGTCGGCTTGCTGGAGCCCGCCGTCCCGGCGGGGGGCATTGCGCTGATGATTCGCCATGCAGCCGAGCTTCGCTTGGCGCACAGGGGGAAGGATCCCAAAAACCCCTCACCTGACCATTTCGATTTCAACTTCTGCTTCCTCCGACACCGGCACAAAACGCAACGGGTAGCTCTTGCCATCTATCCTTCCGAAATACGCTCCTGATTCCTGTCCGACCCACCGATACATGAAGCTTTGCCACCCCGTCCTTCGGACAATATGTTTCTCCCATGGAAGATCCAGGACTGCTTTCTGTTATCTCTCCGGCATAAATCCGTCCCTTGTATCGAAGAATGAGGTACGTCTTCTGCTCCTGAATTCGAACCAGATACTCGCCCCAGTGGTCTTGCAGGCGAAGGGCGGATCCGAAAGCGCCGTCCGATGGATACCAGTATGCATTCATGCGGGTGCGACCGCCGCAGTTGAGCGGAAGCCAACGTTCGACAGCGTTGGTTCCCGATCCGAAACGCAACTTGTACTCGTACTCGGCGAGAAACGGATGGATGCTCTTTTGCATGAAGACAATTTCCGGCGTTCCGCTTGGATGCGGAATGCCGCACTCCATCCAAGGCTGTTTTGCCTCGTCAAAATCTTCGATGCCCAACATGAAGAAAGATCGACCGAGATGCCGGAGGAAGAAGAAACCCCCTATGCCGATGCAGATTGCCAGCATAAGGAATGATCTGCACCCAATCAGCGTTGTCTTTCCCCATTTATTCATTTTGGAGGCTCCTTTCTCTTGGCGAAAACCATCGTCCCGCCACCATCGATTCGTCAACAAAGAGTTCTTTGGACAGACCCCCAAAACCATAGCGACTAGCCACTACTAACCCGGCCAAAAATAGTGTTGCATTTTGTTCGCGGTTATGTTAGCCTGAATTCATGCAAATCAAAAACGCAAGAGAGATCAGCACAAACGAGCTTTTCGAGCGCCGCAAACAGGCGGTCG
>JBMNOD010000112.1:0-8968 GCA_050942875.1 Kiritimatiellia bacterium | reverse complement strand
CGTGTGTTGGAGAGGAATCGCCACGCGGCGGGGACGCCGCGTCCACCCTGACCGCCGCGTGTGCGGCGAATGCAGGTGTGCAACGCGGCGAAAGTGGACGCGGCGTCCTCGCCGCGTGTGTCAGAGAGGAGGCGCAACGCGGCGGGGACGCCGCGTCCACCCTGACCGCCGCGTCCACCCTGAAGCCGCGCCGGTTCATTCTGGTGGAAATGGAGCCGGAAATCGCCCGGAAGGTGACGGCCGAGCGTGTGCGGCGGGTGGCGGAGGGCTACGTGAACGCCAAGGGCAAGGAGGTCGAGGGGCTGGGCGGCGGCTTCCGCTACTGCGAACTGGGCGAGGCGCTTTTCGACGAAACGGGCATGATCCGCAAGACGGTGGCGTTCTCCGAGCTGGCGCGGCACGTCTATTTCTCCGAAACCGGCGAGCCGCTGCCGCGTGCGCGGGTGCTGGACACGCCCTTCATCGGCGAGCACAACGGCGTCGGCATCTACCTGCTCTACAACGGCATTTTGGGCGACGACAGCGAGGAGGGCGGCAATGTGCTCACGCGGAAAACACTTGAAGCGCTGCCCGCCTTCGACGGCCCCCGGGTGATCTACTGCGCCGGCTGCCTGCTGAGCCGGGAGCGTCAGCAGGCCGAACGCATCATCGTGCGTCAAACCCCATACGAGATCAAAGTGATGTAGGAGACAAGCCTTGCGGCATGTGAAGGGAATCGCAAAAGGAATGGCGTCATGAAGAAGAAGACAATGAACCCAGCGGTGGAAGATTTGCGTGCGCTGATTGTCCATGTGGACGGCGTGCCGGTCATTCTCGACAGCGATCTTGCACGGGTGTATGGCACGACGACGAAAGCGCTCAATCAGGCCGTCAAACGAAACCGGGAACGGTTCCCGGACGAGTTCGTGTTTTCCGTTGATGTTCGCGCCAGTGAGAACTTGAAGTCACAAGCTGTGACTTCAAGTTGTGCGCCAACTATGCTCCTGCTTTCCCCGCCGACCGCGCCGGAGGTCGACGAGCCTGTCCGTCCACGCATTGGTTTTTCGGTCGAGGATCGGCGAGTCGTCTATAAAGCGGGAAAAACGGCATGTGAGCGCCGCCCGATCCGCACGCGAGACAGGGGGGCAAAATGATCGTCCTCAAAGACTACCAGCATCGCGTTCTCGATTCGCTGAAGGCGTTTTTCACCCTTTGCGTGAAAACAGGGGATCCCGGCCACGCTTTCCATGAAGTCGCGAAGGCGAACGGGCACGGGGACGCGGTTTACGTCCCCGTGAACGCGGCGGGGCTGAAGCCCCAGACGCCCTACGTGTGCCTGCGCGTCCCCACGGGGGGCGGCAAGACGCTGCTGGCCTGCCATGCGGCGGGCCTCGCCATGCGCGGGCTGCTCCAGGCCGATCGCGCGGTCGTGCTCTGGCTCGTGCCGAGCAACACGATCCTCGACCAGACCGCGAACGCGCTGCGGGATGTGCGCCATCCGTATCGGCAGGCGTTGGAGATGGCTTGCGGCTCCGTGGAGGTCGCGACCATCGAGGAGGCGCTGAACTTGTCGCGCGCGGCGGTGGACGGCCAGACCGTGGTGATCGTCTCGACGATCCAGGCGTTTCGTGTTGAAGATCCGACTGGACGAAAGGTCTACAGCCAGAACGGCGCGTTCGGCGAACATCTCCTCAACATGCCGCCCGGCCGGGTCGGCGACATGCTCGAAGGGCCGGACGGCAAGCCCGTGCCGTCGCTGGTCAACGCGCTGCGCCTGCGGCGCCCCATCGTGATCGTGGACGAAGCCCACAACGCGCGGACGAACCTCTCTTTCGCCGCCCTGGGCGATGTGATGCCCTCGTGCATCCTGGAGTTCACGGCGACGCCGGCCCGCAGGAACAACCCGTCGAACGTGCTCCACCGCGTCTCGGCGGCGGAGCTGAAAGCCGCCGACATGGTGAAGCTGCCGCTTCGCGTCGTGACGCGCCATCCCAGCCAGAAGGAGCAACTGCTGTCGGATTCGGTGATTCTGCGAAACGATCTCGAAAAGCTCGCGGTCGCCGAGGGGCAGGCGACGGGCGAATACATCCGGCCGATCCTGCTCGTCCAGGCGGAAAAGGTGGACGACTGCAAGCCGCTGCGAGAGCGCCTGGTGGCGGAGTACGGCATTCCGTCCAAGGAGATCATCATCTCCGTCGGGGCGTTTGACGAGCTGAAGGATGTCGAGGACATCCAGTCGCCGGCATGCCCGGTTCGCTACGTCATCACGGTGCAAAAGCTTCGCGAGGGGTGGGACTGCCCGTTCGCCTACGTGCTCTGCAGCCTCAAGGAAACGCGGTCCGCCACGGCGATCGAGCAGATTGTCGGGCGAATCCTCAGACTGCCCAACGCCAGGCCCAAGCGCGATCCGGACTTGAACTGCTCCTACGCGCTGTCGGTCTCGGGAACGCTGCCCGAGGTGCTCAACGACTTCCGCGAGGCCTTGGAGAGCAACGGCTTCACCAAGGCCGAGTCGGAACGCGTCGTCATTCCGGAGTCCCAGGCCTTTTTCCCGCTGGGCGTCCAGCCCAAGACCTTTTTCCTGTCCCCGGAGGAAATCGACGCCGACGTCGCGAAGGCGCAGGAAGCCGCCTTGTGCGGCAAAGTCCAGATTTCCCGGGAGACCGGGCGCGTCACCGTGCTGGTTCCGCTTGACGAAACGGAAACCGAGCAGGTGGCGAGCTGTTTGCGGACACCCGAAGCGCGCGAGCGCTTTGCCGAATTTTCCAGGGAAGTCGCCTCGATCGAGAAGGAGTCCGGCGGCACGGGCGGGCCTCGCGCGCTTTCCCCGTTCCAGATGCGGCTCGACTTCAGCGTGCCCCTGCTCTGCATCCAGGAGGGCGACCTCTTCCACGAATTTGAGCGGACCCACTTGCTGGAGCATCCCTGGCGGCTGGGCAGCAAGGACGCCACGCTCCATCCGTCGTACGACCCCTTGAATCGACCGGCTCCCGAGGCGGGGAGGCTCGACGTGGGCGACAAGGGGCAGGTCACGTCCGACATCGTCAGAAAAGGCGAGCCGGAACACGACTTCATCAAGGAGCTTCGCCAGCAGACGCTGGCGCTCGACCGCATGACCGACATGGACTGGACCATCGAGGAGCTGATCGTCTGGCTTGACCGGCGGATCGACCACGAGGACATTCCCCACGCCGAGTCGGCGGTGTTTCTGCGAAAGGCCATCACGGGGCTGATGACGCGCTATGCCATGCCCCATGTCGGGGCCCTGGTTTTCGATCGATTCCGTCTTTGCCAGATGATCGAAGAGAAGATCGACCAGCACCGCGAGGAGGAACGCAAGCAGGCGTATCAGCAATTGCTGGAGCTGGACTCCCCGCTTGCCGTCCGCGACGAGCACGCCATCAACTTCAAGGACGTCGCCTACGAGCCGAGCTGGGCTTTCGAGGGCGCCTTTGCATTTCAGAAGCACTACTTCGGGGCCAAGCCGGGCGAATTGAAGGAGAAAACCGCAAACGGCGATCTCGCCGAAGAATTCCGCTGCGCCCAGTTTCTCGACGCGCAGGTGCCCGAAATCAAGTTCTGGGTTCGCAACCTGCCGCGACGCCCGACCTCGTTCCGGCTGCAAACCCATGCCGACTGGTTCTATCCCGATTTCGTCTGCAAGTTGGAGGATGGGCGAATCCTCGTCGTGGAATACAAAGGCGCCCATCTTTACGACGCCCCCGATGCGCAGGAGAAGCGGGACATCGGCAATCTCTGGGCGGCGCGAAGCCAGGGGCGATGCCTGTTCGTCATGCCCTCCAAAGCCCGGTTTCACGAAATCGTCGACAACATCCGATTCCGCTGAGGCGAAGCTGGACGCGGCGAAAGTGGACGCGGCGTCCTCGCCGCGTGTGTCGGAGAGGAGACGCAACGCGGCGAGGACGCCGCGTCCACCACAAACGCCGCGTGTGTCAGAGAGGAATCGAAACGCCGCGTCCACCTTGCGGCTTCTCCGTTCCCGTTTTTCGTTGACGTGTACGTGTACCGCTTCGCCGGGAACGTGTACGATCCAGCGGCTCCCAATCTCACATCGGTGGCAAAATGAGGTGTTGCCGTTTTGGTCTTCGCTTCATGATAATGTAATGATTCTGCATGGCATTGATGGTATCATGATGCCGCCAAAAGTTGAACTCGTAAAATTGGAGACCCCGCCACCATGAAAATCGAACGCATCAAGCCCCTCGCCGCCAACATCGGCGTCATGTCCGTCGGCCTCGACACGTACTGGGCGCAGTTCCCCGGCTTGCTCGACGAAATGAAGCGCAAGTCGGACATCCTCGTCCAGCGCCTCCGGCGGCGTTCGCTCACGGTGACCGACTTCGGCATGATCGACAATGCGGAAAGGGCCTACGAGGCGCTCCCGAAGCTGAAGGCCGCCGATCTCGACGCGCTTTTCGTGGACATGGTCACCTACGCCACCAGCGCGACCTTCGGCGCGATCGTCCGGGCGATGGACTGCCCCGTCGTGCTCGTCGCGCTCCAGCCGCTCAAGGCCATGCAATACGAAGTCGGCACCACGTTCATGCAGCTCTCCAACGACGACATCTGCAGCATCCCCGAATTCACCGGCGTCGCCATCCGCATGGGGCGCCCCGTGGCCGACGTGATCATCGGCACGCTCGACGACGATCCCGCCGCCGAGGCGGCGATCGACGACTGGTGCCGCATCGCCCAGGCGCGCCACGACCTGCGCAAGGCGCGCATCGGCCACATGGGCCACGTCCTCGAGGCGATGCTCGACATGCAGACCGACGTCACGGCGCTCACCGCCGCCTTCGGCTGCCACGCCGTCCAGTGCGAACCCGATGAAATCCTCGTCGAGTTCTCCCCGCTCGCCGCCGACGATCCCGCCGTGAAGGCGATGGCCGAGCGCATCCTCGCCTTCTTCGACACCCCGACGCCGGTCTCGGACCCGCTCACGACGACGCTCACCGAGGCCGACCTGCTGCTCGCCTCGCGCGCCGCCGTCGCGCTGGAGCGCTTCATCGCCAAGAAGCGGCTCGACGGCTTCGCCTACTACTACGAGGCGCCGCCCGATTCCGAGATGCGCACCCTCGTCACGAACTTCTGCGTCGGCAACTCCCTGCTGACGGCGGCGGGCTTCCCGATGTGCGGCGAATTCGACATCAAGACATGCGTCGCGATGCTCGTCATGGACCGTCTGGAGATCGGCGGCAGCTTCGCCGAATTCCATCCCGTCGACTTCATCCGCGAATCGGTCCTCGTCGGCCACGACGGCCCGCACCACCTCAACATCGCGGACGGAAAGCCGGTGATTCGCAGCCTTCGGAAATACCACGGCAAGCCCGGCAAGGGCGCGGGCGTCGAATTCAGCATCAAGACCGGCCCCATCACCCTGCTGAGCATCGGCTCGAAGGCGGATGGCTCCTTCAAGTTCGTCCTGGCCGAAGGCGAGTCCCTCCCCGGCCCCATTCCGCCCACCGGCAACACCAACACGCACGGACGCTTCCCGCCCGACGTGCGGACGTTCCTCAGGCGCTGGTGCCTGGAAGGTCCCACGCACCACTTCGCGCTCGGCGTCGGCCACCACGCCGCCACGATCGCGAAGCTCGCCGCGAGCTTCGGCGTCGAGGCCGTGATCACGACGTTGTAGGGAAGTGGACGCAACGTCCACTTCCACTGTCGCGCTTTGCGGCTGGCGGCTGGCGGCTGGGGAGCTAGAGCGACTTGAGAAATAGTATAGCCGCACAATTTGAACTAGGATTCGGCGTTTTGGAACTGGAGGATAGAATGTGGACACGTATTTTCTTAAACCGCTCTAGGATTCGGCGTTTTGGAGCTGGAGGATAGAATATGGACACGGATTTTCTTAAACCGCTCTAGAGAGTCCAGGGCGGTTGCATGGTGAAAGAGCAAGTGGATGCTTCGCACGAGAGACCGCAGGATCGTGCTCAACGAAGCGGCACACGCAGGCGTAAACGGCAAGCGCAAGCGGGGGGTGAACGGGATCGGAAACCTGCGGCTTGTCGGCAACGTGACCGCTTGGGGCAATGCCTTCGTTTCTCGTCTTTCGTCAGGAGAATTCCAGGTGCATCGTCGAAAGGCTTTTGATATAGTTGATGGGAAGCAGAAGGACGACATGAAGATCGAATTTACAAAAATGCACGGCGCAGGCAACGACTTCCTCATCATCGACGACCGCGCCAAAGCATTCCCCGACCAGGATGCAACACTCGTCACGCGCCTCGCGGCGCGGCGCCTCGGCATAGGCAGTGAAGGACTGCTCGTCCTGCGTCCAGTCGATGCCGCCAGCGGCTTCGACTATCAAATGGTCTTCTTGAATCCCGACGGCTCGCGCGCGGCAATGTGCGGCAACGCCTCGCGTTGCGTCGCCCTCTTTGCATTCGACCTCGGCATCAGCGGCCGCCATCAGCGCATCCTCACCGACGCAGGCCCCATCACCGCCGACATCCTCGACGCCTCGCCTGGACGTGGATCCGTCCGCATCCATGCCACCCCGCCTGCCGGACGCTCGGGCATCGTGGAAATCGCCCTTCCCGGCAAACGAAAAGCCGCCTGTTTCACAGTCAACACCGGCGTGCCGCACGCCGTCGTCTTCGTCCCCGACGCAGCGGCAGTCGATGTGCTCGGCGACGGACGCACAATCCGCAATGCACCGGCATTCGCACCCGAAGGGACGAACGTCGACTTCGTGGAAGTGCTCGCCGCCGACCGCGCCCAAATGCGCACTTATGAGCGTGGCGTCGAGGACGAAAGCGGCGCCTGCGGAACCGGTGCGCTGGCCGCCGGCATCGCACTGGCCGAAGCGCGCGGCGCAACACTGCCCGTGTCGATCCTCGTCAGTTCTGGCGATGTGCTCCAAATAGACGGCAAGATGGACGCCAACGGCCTCTGCACCGAAATGACGCTGGCCGGTCCGGCCCAAAAGGTCTTTGAAGGCGTCGTCGACACCGCATGGCTGGAAGATCAGAATTGAACCGCATCCTGCTGGAACCCGAGGAAATCCGAGACGGCGTCGCGACATTGCGCGATGGACGCTTCGCGCACATCCGCAATGTATTGCGCGCCCAACCGGGAGACCGGCTGCGCGCCGGCGTGATCGACGGCGCGCGCCATGAAGCCGAATTGACATCAATCGACGCAAGAAGTTGCGCATTGAAGCTTGTGCGCGAACATCCGCCACTCGACGAACCCACCGTCGATCTATTGCTCGCGCTGCCCAGACCGAAGCGCCTGCGCCGACTCTGGCCACAACTCGCCGCGATTGGCGTGCGGCGGCTTTACCTTGCGAACGCCGAAAAGGTGGATCGCGGCTATTGGGGCTCGCACCTTTTGGATCCCGTCGAATACCGCCCCCTCCTGCTGGAGGGACTGGCGCAAGCAGGCGACACGCGTCTGCCCCACGTTCACCTTGCCCGACGCCTCAAGCCCCTTGTCGAAGATGTGCTGGCGCCAGGCTATGCGACTGGCTTCAAGTGGATCGCGCATCCCGGCGCCCGACGTGGACAACCTCCCGCCGCAACGGGCGTTCGCCTGCTGGCCGTAGGCCCGGAAGGCGGCTGGTCGGCCTACGAACTCGACATGTTCGAGGCCTGCGGCTTCGAGACGTTCAGTCTTGGCGACCGCACGCTGCGCACCGACACCGCCTGCATCGCCTTGCTGGCGGTTTTCAGCCAGCCGGAACGGTTTTGAGAAGTGGGGGGTGGGAGGTGGGAGTGATGGTTCCCATAGCCGCCGGGGCGTCCCGCCCAGCCGGAAAAATCGAGCAGCCGGTCGGCCTGGCTCGCCCGCTCCCCGGTGCTGGCAGGCGAAAGGACGCGCAGGGCCTCCTCATCCACGGCCTTGGCAAGCTCCAGGCCGAAATCGCGCTTCGCCTGCTCGAGCCGGATGCGCTCCGTGGACTCCCGGGGCAGCCAGTCCACCCAGCATTGGGAATGGATTTTCGGCGCGTCCCACCGGTTGGACTGCGCGACGGCGAAAAACCCCCGCAAGCCGGAGTCGGCAAGCGTCTTGCGCTGGACTGCGAGCGCCTTCATCTCCTCTTCATAGTCGGGCTCGGCCGATGCGGCGCAAAGCGGGGGCAATGCGGCGAGCGCGGTGCAAATGACTGCCTTCAACAGATGTTTCATGGATTCGCCTTTCTTGTTAATAGGAATTGTAAGTGAAAGGGGCGGCATACGTCTTCCGGATGTGGATGGTGTGCCGGAAAATCCTGCCGCGGCTTTTACGATCGGCCGAGGCTCCCGTCCCCCTGCCGAAGCCGAGCTGCAATGAAACATCCTCACTTTTGAACTGTTGTCTCCACCAAGGTTCGCCAAGCATGCCAGACACTTGCCCCGTCAATCCTTCCGCCCAAGCGGTTTTTTTTCTGCATGGATGTTGTTGCATGTTGATCGAGCAATTCAATGAATTCCGCCTGGTTTTCAGGGATTGCTTTGACATTTTTCCGGAGTTCATAAAATGCCTCGACAGCACTTTTAAATACCGATGTTTGCACGAGCAACAACCCGACTTGTGCAGGCATGTACGTCTCGTAGCACCCCGCGTAGCCGTCTCCTCCCCCTTGCCGATTTCCGTCTTGAACAGCATGTTCCTGACTTCTGTCATTAAGCGCATGGATGATTTCCGCCAGCCGAAAGCAGTCTTCTTTTTGGGTGGGATATTTTGTTTTCGCGGTGAAACTTTCTCCCTCCATGCGCAACACTTCAAGCCAATACGCTGACGAAGGACTTTCTTCTGCGAGCGTTTCAATGAACGGGAGCGCCTTGGCCGTCTCGCAATCAGGAGAAGACATCTGTTGAAACAACACCTTGCAAACGGCATCCTCGATCGCGTAGCAGACAACAAGATTGCCGTATCCCGGCTTTTGAAGAAGCCACCTCCGAATTTCCATCAAGTCAGAAACATCCTCAAACGAAACAGTAGTCGAGGAAGTCGTTGCGTCAACGGCCGCCATAATCGAGCG
>JBMNOD010000028.1:0-40414 GCA_050942875.1 Kiritimatiellia bacterium | reverse complement strand
AAGCGTTCGCTCTTCGGTTCATTTTCGCCTGGTGGCCATGGCGGGGAGGTCATACCCGTTCCCATTCCGAACACGGAAGTCAAGAGCCCCAGCGGCGAGGGTACTGCGGGAGTCGCCCGTGGGAGAGTAGCGCGCCGCCAGGCATTTTCTTCAAGAGCCCCGGCCGGACCATTCCGGCCGGGGCTTTTTTTGTTGATCCCGCAGACCACAGGGGGTCTGCAGGCAGGACTCTGGGCAGGACTCCGGGCAGGACTCCGGGCAGGCGCGGGACGGCTTCGCCGAGAGGGCTTTTCCGAAAGGATTTTGGGGACAGACCCCTGTGTGAAACTCGAAACTTGAAATTGGAAATTCGGTCTTCGGACTTCCCCGGCCGCTAGCCGCCGGCCTTGCCCCTTCCCAGCAGGATGTCCAGCTTCCCGTCCATGCTCTGCAGCCGGTCCTTCATCCCCCTCGAGCCCTCCTTGAGCGCCGCGATGTCCTTGTCGTGCTCCGAGAGCCGGGCGAAGATGTTCTCGTGCGCCAGCGCGTTGTCCGCCTTCTCCGCCCACCGGATCTTGTGGTCCACCTCCAGCGGCTGCGGCTCGATCATCGTCCGCTGGTTCCGGGCGCTCCACGCCCTCGCCCCCGCGTCGATCAGCTTGGCGATCACGCCCCCGCTGACCACCAGCCCGCCCCCGGCGATCACGTCCTTCAACACGCTTGCAGATTCTGGATCCATGTCTGTTCTCGAAAGTGGCGGGTGGCCTTGTGGTTGCCTTTGCGCGCTTTGGTGCGGGCCCGCCGGCTCCGCCCTGCAGCCGACTTCGCGGCGATCGTGAAACTCCTGCTCCGGGTCGTGGTGGGGAAGTGACGGGTGGAGTGGAGCAGGCTCCTTTGGCGTTCCAATCCGCGGGCCCGCCGGCTCCGCTTTTTCATCAGCAGTCGAAACTTGAAACTTGAAACTTGAAATTCGCAATTCGTAATTCGTAATTCGTAATTCGTAATTTCTCCTTTCGCCCCCCATCTTCCCACGCCCGCGCCCCCCGCGCCACCCCGCCGCCCGAGCCGCCGCCAAGACCGCTGGAAGCGACGGGAACGACGCCGCCGGAACGAGCCGCAAAAGCCGGGAAAACCGCACCGCCGGAATTTATTACCACATGTGGTAATAAATTCGTAGCCGTTGCGCCGCAACGGGTTAACAAACGTCGCATAACTTTTTTGCCGTGGCGGAGTCGACACCCCGCCGCGCTTGTGGCGGGGTGGGGGCTTCGCCCCCGGAAAGCCGCAGGCTTTAGCCTGCGGCCCCGCGGCGCCGTCCCGCGTGGCATTGTCCCCACAATGCCGCGCAAAGGGGCACGGGTTTTCCAACCCGTGGCGCCGTCCCCACGTGGACGCGGCGCCCCCGCCGCGTGTCATTGTCCGGACGCCGCCGCGTGTGTCAGCGTCCCCACCCCGCCGCCTGAAGGGGCACGGGTTTTCCAACCCGTGGCGCCGTCCCCACGTGGACGCGGCGCCCCCGCCGCGTGTCAGCGTCCGGACGCCGCCGCGTCCCCGCGTCCCCGTGTCATTGTCCGGACGCCGCCGCGTCGCCGCGTCCCCGCGTCCCCGTGTCATTGTCCGGACGCCGCCGCTTGTGGCAGCGTCCCAACGCCGCCGCGTCCCCGCGTCCCCGTGTCACGGTCAACACCCCGCCGCTCGTGGCAGGGTGCGGACGCTACCCCTTCCCGAGGCCGAGCTTCTTCCTCGCCGCCTGCACGAACGGGCAGCCCTCGCATTCCGGCGGCGTCACCGCCCCCCCGCCGCCGGGGCCGCGTGGGGACTCCGCCACGGCGGGCGGCGCGGTCCCCACCCCGCCACGCGGCTCGTCCGACAAGCCCAAAAGCCAGTCGGCGGGCTTGTTGAAAAGGCGGCAAATTTTGATAATCATCTCCAACTTTGGCTCACGCAAACCTTTTTCCCATTGAGTCCATGCAGGCTGTGTCACCCCAACAACAGCCGCAACATCGGCTATCGTTCGAGTGCCTCGAAGCTCTCGCAAACGTGTTGGAAAAGTTGCCATGAAAAAAATAACAGATTGTTATTGACTCGGGATATAACACTTTGTTATATTGCGCCTTGTCACGGGTGGAAATGCACCTTGAATGATAACAAACAGGAGAACACAATGGAAACGAAAACGGGAAAGGAAGGCAAGCCGCGCCGGAAGAAGCTCCGGGTGCTTGGCGCGTCCGCCGCCGCGCGCGAGCTCGGCTGCTCCGCCTGGCACGTCAGCGAAGTCGCCCGCGGCAACCGCCGCAGCAAGCGCGTGGAACCCGTCGTGCAACGCCTTTGCAAAGTCGTCGAAGTGGAGGAGTAGCCACCATGCCACACCCCGCCACAGCCAAGCCCTCCGCCGAGGCGACGACGCTCGTCGAGGCGATCAACCGGCTCGCCGCCGCCATCGAGAAGGCCGCCGAACCCGTCGCGCCGGAGCCGCCGAAACGCAGATTCGCCGACGGAATCGTCTTGGAGAAGAAGAGCGTCACCGTCGGCGTGCTGCACGTCGCGCGCAGGCTGGGCGTCTCGAAGAGCCACATGTCCCGCGTCCTCGCCGGCAAGCGCCACCCCGGCCCCGAGCTCGCCGCCCGCATGAAGCGCCTCGGCATCGAAGCGCCCGAGGTGGACGCGTAGCCACCCCGCCACAAGCAACCCCCAACCCCAAAAACAAAGGAGCACACACCATGAACCAGCCACGAACCGTGGAAATCGAAACGACCCTCGCCGACGTCGTGGACGCCCTCGAGGAATGCGAAAGGGAAGCCGGCGTCCGCGCCCGCGTCTATCCCCAATGGATCCGGCAAGGCCGCATCAAGGAGGCGACCGCGTGCGAGCGGCAGCGCCGCCTGCACCTTGCCGTGGACATCCTCAATCAGGTATGGAAAGCCCTCCGCGGCCCCCGCCAGCAGCGCCTGGAGTTCTTCTAAGGAGACACGCAACACCAACACCAACCCCAAAAACAAAGGAGCACACGCCATGAAACCAGCCATCGCCGCCCAGAAGGCCGTCGACCACATCCGCGATCTGCTCGCGCAATGCGAAGGCCCCGAGATCGAAACCCTCTCCGAGTTCTACAACGCCATCGCCGACGAACTGGAGGGCATCGACATGAGAATCAAGGAGCTCGAGGAGGAGGACGAAGCATGATCGCCTACGAATTCGAGAAGCGCTTCACGCTGCCCATCGACTCCCGGAGCAAGCTCATGACGCTGCGCTCGCCCTCCCAGCGCCACATCCCGCTGCCCGGCGAGGAGATCCTCCTCGCCTCCGGCCCCGACGTCCTCGCCCGCGTCAAGGTCGCCTCGGTCGTCCGCTGCGTCCTGATCCTCGAGGGCGACGGCGCCGCCTCCCTCCGCGTCGTCGGCTACGAGGCCGACCCCGGGGACGTCGCCCGCTGGGACGGCTTCGCCAACCCCCTCGACATGGGCGAGTGGTACGCCGACCACTACGGCCTGCGCCCCGGCGGCCCCGGGCGCGAGTTCCTCGCCATCGCCTGGAGCCAGGAGGTGCAACTGTGAGCGAACTTCTGGAAGCCAAGGAGACCGTGCACGACGAGTGCATCCGCATCGGGCCGCCGTGCCCCGTTTGCGGCCGCGAGCCGACGTTGACCGTCAAGCGGACGACGTTGACGTCGTGGTGCGGCAACCGGGAGGCGTCCATGCTCGTCTCGGAAACCTGGCGGGCCGGCTGCCCCCATCACGCGGCGTCGGAAGGCATGGGCAGCAGGGAAGGCGCCCTCCAGTCGTGGGAGGATCGCTGCCGCCGCATCCAGGAGGGCCTGGCCTGGAGGATGGAGCGCGAAGCCTACGAAAGGAGCATCGAGAGGCTCCGGCGGAAAGCGAAGAAGGCGGCCGCCGAATCCGCGTCGAGGATGGAGAAGCGAAAAGAAGGCCGGAAGAAGGAGGCGCAGCCGTGAAAACCCTCCCGCCCCCCGAGCGCCGCATCGCCGGCCTCCTCGCCCGCCTCGACCACCTGCACGCCCGCCTCGGCGTCCTCGAAGCCGAGAACCGCGCCCTCCGCCGCGAGGCCGACGCCGCCCGCCTCGCCCTCGCCGATCTCCTCAAGAAGGAGTCGCCAGTCGCTAGTCGCTAGTCGCCCATCCACTAGCCGCTAGCCGCTAGCCGCCAGCCCCCAACTCCTAACTCCTAACTCCTAACTCCTAACTCCTAACTCCTAACTAAAAAAGGAACCCCCGCCATGAAAACCACCCCCGTCCTGAAACCCCCCGCCCAAGCCCACGCCAGCCCCCTCTTCCTCCTCGGCTTCTGCCTCCTCGTCCTCCTCTCCGCCCCCCTCTGGATCCCCCTCGCCATGTGCGCCAGCCTCGCCACCGGCCGCTCCCTCCGCGAACTCAACGAAGCCGCCGACGCCCCCAGCCCCTAGCCGCTAGCCGCTAGCCGCTAGCCGCTCCTCACTCCTCACTCCTCACTCCTCACTCCTCACTCCAAGGATCCCCATGCGCCAGACCGACCTCTTCCTCGACGCCAGCGCCCGCGCCATCTGCCGCGACAGCGCCACCCTCGCCGCCATCGAGCGGCGCCTGCCCCAGACGGCCACGCTCTCCGTCGCCGACGTGGCGCTGGCCATCCCCGTCTCCCGCGACGTCGTCTACGGCTGGATCGACTGCGGCGCCGTCGAGACCCTCGACCTGCGCGGCAAGGCCCTCGTCAAGGGCAAGCGCCCCGCCGCCGGCGCCGGCCGCCGCCACAACCGCATCGGCCGCGACAGCCTCCTCAAGTTCCTCCGCGCCCTCGCCAACGAAGGAGAAGCCCATGCCTAGCGCCCCCGCCAAGACCCCCGGAAGGTCTGTGTCTTCCGTGTCTTCCGTGGACAAAAACCACGCCTCCAACCCCGCCCCCCTGGAGCCGGGAAGCCCGAGGTCCGAAGCCCCGGGTTTCCAGCTTCAGGCTTCCAATCCCAAATCCCAAATCGCAAATCTAAAATCCCTGCCCTCCGCCGTCAGCGCCCAGTGGCGCCGCGCCCAGGCCGGCATGCTCGAGATCGTCGCCTTCGGCGCGCTCCTCCTCGAGGTCGAGCGCCGCCTCGCCGCCGCCGCCGAGCCCGCCGACGAGCCCCGCGCCGTCGGCCGCCCCGGCGGCTCCGGCCTGCGCGGCTGGCTCGCCGCCAACTGCCCCGAGATCCCGTACACCTCTGCCATCCGCCACCGCGACCTCGCCCGCGCCGTCGCCGGGCACGTCGGCGCGGCGGAGGAGCCCGCCCGCCTCGTCCGCGCCCTCGATGCCCCCGGGCCCGGCGCGGCCCCCGAGCCGGAGGAAGGCGAGCTCTACGAAGAGGTCGCCGCCCTCGTCGAAGGCCGCTCCGCCCGCCAGCTCCTCTTGAACTTCGGCATCAGCTCCGGCCGCGGCCCCGGCCGCCCGAAGGGCTCCGGCCGCGGCCTCTCCGTCGCCCGCCCCATCTCCGTCGCCGAGGCCGAGCGCATGGCCGAGGTCGAGCTCGAAGGCCTCGTCGTCCAGCTCGCCGAGTTCTTCGCCGCCCACAAGCACCTCAAGATCGTCGAGCCCGCCCGCCGCCAGGCCATCCGCCGCAACCTCCTCGACCTCGCCGACCTCCTCAAGTAGAGCCGCCAGCCGCCAGCCGCCAGTGTCCCGCCGCCAGTGTCCCGCGCCCATCCACTAGCCGCTAGCCGCCAGCCGCCAGCCGCCACTCATCACTCATCACTCATCACTCATCACTCATCACTCATCACTCATCACTCATCACTCCCATGAACCTCCTCCCCCGGCCCGAGATCGACCCCGTGTGGCCCGCCCTGACCACGGCCCAGCGCCGCGAGGCCGGGCAGTGGATCGACATCCTCCGCCGCTTCGAGGCCGCGCCCGACAAGGGCGCCGAGCTCGCGCTCATCCTCCGCGACCACGCCGGCCTCAAGGGCCTCTCCAAGAGCACCCTCTACCGCAAGCGCGCCGCCTTCCGCCGCGAGGGCGTCGCCGGCCTCGTCCACGGCGCCGTCGCCCGCCGCCTCGCCGACGCCGGCGCGGGGCTGCCCCGCGAGTTCATTGAATTTTGGCACGGCTTGTGCGGCCTGAACCAGCGCCGCAAGGCGGCCCCCGCCTGGCGCGCCCTCTTCCGCGAGCACCTCTGCGCCGGCAGGGTCGTCCCCGGCTACGGCACGGACTGGCGCGGCATCTGGGAGGCCGAGAACCCCGGGCGCGAGATCCCCCCCGCCTGCCCCTACTACGCCGGCGGCCCGCACCCCCGCGGCTGGAGCTACCGCAACCTCCTCGCCCTCGCCCCCGGCGCGGACGTCTGGGCCGGCGCGGCCCTCGGCGCCCAGGCCATGCGCTCCCGCCTCCCCTCGATCCCCCACACCCGCGTGGGGCTGCCCTTCGCCTCCCTGTTCGTCATCGACGACGTGTGGCACGACGTGCGCGTCACCTTCGTCGACCAGGCGCAGGCCGAGCGCCCCCTCGAGCTCGGCCTGATGGAGGCGCTCACCGGCCGCTACGCGAGCTGGGGCCTCGCCCCCACCCGCCGCCGCGAGGACGGCGGCCGCGAGATGCTCAAGGAGAGCTACGTGCGCCACCTCCTCTGCGACCTGCTCTGCCGCGTCGGCGTCCACCCCGGCGGCGTCACCGTCCTCGCCGAGCACGGCACCGCCGCGATCCGCGCCCCCCTCGTCGAGCGGATCAACCGCGAGATCTGGCGCCTCGTCGGCAAGGACGGCTTCCTCCGCGTGGACGCCTCCGGCGTCTACGGCAAGCCCCTGCTCGAAGGCCTCTACGCCGAGCGCCCCCGCGGCAACCCCCGCTTCAAGGCCATGCTGGAAAGCTCCTGGAACCTCCTCCACAACGAACTCGCCGCGCTCCCCGGCCAGACCGGCAAGGACCGCGACAACGCCCCCGCCGACGCCGCCGGCCGCGACAAGGAGCTGCGCGACCTGCTCCCCGTCGCCCGCGCCCTCGCCGCCGAGTGCGGCGCCGAGATGGAGAGCCTCTTCCGCTTCGGCTTCCTCGGCTTCCACCAGTTCGAGCGCATCCTGGCGAAGGCCAAGACCCTGATCGAGAACCGCGTCGACCACCGCCTGGAAGGGTGGGAGGAGTGCGGCTTCGTCCGCCACTGCGCCACCATCGGCGGCGTCGAGGTCGACCTCGAGGCCCAGCTCGCCGACAACCCCGGCGCCGAGGCCGAGCTGCGAGAGCTCATCCGCATCGCCCGCGCGCCCGTGCGCACGCGCCGCATGAGCCCCCTCGCCGCCTGGCGCAAGTGCGCCGCCGAGACCGAGCTGCTCCGCTTCCCCCTCAGCCTCGCCGCCGCCATCCTCGGCGAGGAGTGCGGCCGCCGCGTCCGCGTCTCCGATCGCGGCACCATCACGATCCCCGACCCCCTCCTCGGCCCCCGCCGCTCCTGCACCTTCAACGCGATCGTGACCTCGGAGACCGGCCAGGTCCTCGCCATCCCCCGCGGCGCCGAAGTCGTCGCCGCCCTCAACCCCTTCGACAACTGCACCCTCGTCGTCTCCGACGCCGCCGGCCGCTACCTCGGCGCCACCCGCGCCCCCTACGTCGCCGCCACCCATGGCGACCGCGAGGCCGACAAGGCGAACCTCGGCCTGCTCGCCGCCGCCGCCGCCGAGCAGCGCCGCCGCCTCGGGCCCGTCATGGCCGCCCAGGCCGCCCGCCGCCGAGAGGCCGTCGCCGCCAACACCGCCGCCCTGCTCGCCGCCCTGCCCGCCACCCCCGACGAAGCCGGCCAGGAAGCCCTCGTCGAGCTCGCCGCCATCGGCTGCGAAGAGGAGTTTTTCGGCTAGCCGCCGAGCCACCCAGCACCAGCAAACAAGCAAACAAGGAGCAACAGCAATGCAGCAAGTCATCACCGAACTGCTCGCCTTCCAGGGCGAGATCGAAGCCGTCAAAGGCCGCCCGCTCAGCGACGCCGAGTTCTGCAGGCACTACCTGCCGTTCTCGGAGAGCACCTGGTCGCGCCTCAAGCGCGACGACTACGGCGCCTCCCCGACCCGCCTGCTCGCCAAGGCCCGCCAGGCCCTGGAGGAGCTGCCCGGCCGCATCGAGGCGCTCCGCCGCGCCCAGGACGCCGAGTCGGACTTCCGCCTCACCACCCTCGCCCGCGCCGTCATCGCCTCCGTCTCCGCCGCCCGCGACAGCGGCAACCGCCGCATCGTCCCCGTGCTCGCCCCCAGCGGCTGGGGCAAGACCGCCATCGGCGACTACTACGCCGGCCGAGGCGCCATCAAGATCGACGGCCGCCAGGCGTGGCGCGCGAGCTACAAGGCCTTTTGCGGCGACGTGTGCGAAGCCGCCGGCCCCGCCCTCCCGCGCACCGCCTCCGAAGCCCACGCCGAAGCCGAGATGATCCGCCGTTTGAGAGTCAAGGGCGCCGTCGTCCTCTACATCGACGAAGCCAACACCGGCGGCCCCGGCTTCGCCAACGCGCTCAAGCAGATCCACGACAAGACGCTCGCGACCGTCGTGGTCGCCGCCATCCCCGCGCTCTGGGACAAGTTCGTCGCCCGCGCCGAGGAGGAGGTCCGCCAGGTCATCAACCGCTGCCAGCCCGTCATCCGCGCCTCGCGGATCCTGCCCGCCGACGCCCGCCTCTTCCTCTCCGGCCGCGGCCTCCCCCCCGCCGCCGCCGAGAAGATCATCCCCGCCGCCCTCGAAGTCGCCCACACCATGGGCGGCATCAAGGCGCTGCAATCCATCGCGGACGCCCTCCGCGACATCGAAAGCCCCACCCTCGCCGACGCCGAGGCCGCCATCGAGGCCGAGCGCCGCAACATCGTCGCGAGCGGCATCCCCGCCCGCGTTTCCACCCCCGCCTGCAAATAGGCGACCACACCAACGCCACCAACACAAGGAGCAACCATGACCACCATCACCACACCCGACGGCAAGCGGCTCGCCCTCAACGCGGCCGGCGCCTACGTCCCCCTGGAGAACATCCGCGAAATCGACATCGTGCGCGACGAGCTCGTCACCCGCCTCGCCACCGAAGCCCGCCGCATCGCCGGCGAAACCGCCGCCTTCCGCGACGCCGCCCTCGAGCAGGCGGAGGACTTCCGCGTCCTCTCCGCGCAAGACCACGACATCCACCTGGCCGGCAGCCGCGGCGGCTACTCCCTGCAATCCTTCGACGGCCGCTTCAAGATCGTCGTGGACTCCGCCACGCTCGTCTCGACCAACGAAAAGGTCTCCGTCGCCCGCGACGCGATCCTCTCCTGCGTCCGCCGCTGGAGCGAAGGCGCGAACGCGCCCCTCGTCGAGCTCGTTTCCCGCGCGTTCGAGGTGGACAAGCAGGGCCACCTGAGCGTCTCGCGCCTGCTCGCCCTCCGATCCTACCGCATCGAGGGCGACGCCGAGTGGGACGCCGCCATGGAAGCCCTCTCCGAGGGCCTTGTCGCGAGCGGAAGCAAGACCTACCTCCGCTTCTACGAACGCCAGGAGGAAGGCGGCGCATACGTCCAGATCCCCTGCGGCTAGCGCGCGAAAGGAGCCACCATGAGCACATCATCAGCCCCCAAGTCCATGTTCAAGCCCAACGGCTTCACCCGGAGCCAGTTCGCCGCGTTCTGGGCCTATTTCGGCAAGTCCTGCGCCGCCCAGGGCATCAAGTCGGCGTACGACCGCGAGACCTACCGCAAGCGCATCATGCGCGAGGAGTGCGACGGAGCCGAGCACATGAGCGACCTCAACCGCACGAGGCACTACGACCGCCTCCTCTGCCGCCTCGCCCTCGACGCCCAGGACTACGAGCTCGCCGCCCGCTACACGGCTGGCGACGAGCGCCGCATGGCGATGCTCTGCGAGACCTGCGCCACCCAGGTGATGCAGATCATGGAGGCCGAGACCCCCGACCCGACATCCTACGTCATTGGCATCGCGCGTCAGGCCGGGTTTCCCGTCTACCAGGCCGACGGCCGCTATTGGCTCGACCTGTCACTCGGCGAGACCTCGACGCTCTTCTCCGCCCTTGACACCCATCGCCGCCGTCTTCTGTCTTCGGCCAATTGGCGCGGCCCTGTCAAGTTTTCGCATCTTGCGAGCTATTACCGCGACGCCTCCGGCTGTCTTGCCCTCCGCGACGCCCCGCCGCCCCCGCCCTTCCTCAAGCTCAAAGTCAAATCCTAGCCCTGCACCCCACCTGCAACGCCCGACCAGCCCTCCTGCAACACCCTTGCACGGGGGCTTTTTCTTTCCCCCGAATCCCCCGAAATTCCCAACTCCATTTCACAATTTCCCAAAAACTTTTTCGGAATACATGTGCCTTCCATTGCCCGCGGAGACCGCGGCTCCCATCGACACGGCCCACCATGGGCGAACTCGATGCCGGCAGATTGGCCAGGCGCATCGCGTCTTCGTGCAAGGTATCGACACGGCCCACCATGGGCGAACTCGATGCCGGAGCGCTGGAGCCCGCCGTCCTCGGCGTGGTCGTTCGCATTCCGTGGACGCGGCGGGGACGCCGCGTCCACTTGGGCGAAGGATCGTTCACGTTCCCAGCGAAGCGGTTCGCGTTCTCGTACACGAAAAACGGGTACTTGTACGTGTACGGGTAGGGTTCACGATGGGCGGAACAGGGGCACGGACATTCCTGTCCGTGCTCGTCCACAGGCTGGGAAACCCGTGTCCCTGTGCCCATTGCCCGCAGAGGCCGCGGCCCCCATCGACACGGCCCACCATGGGCGAACTCGATGCCGGAACGCTGGATCTCGCCATCCTCGGGGGGGCATCCGGTTTTTGGGGACAGACCGTAATGCCTCCGAAGTCGTATGACATCCCCTTGCGGGCGCTGATCGCCAAAAAATGGACAACCTGCTCCTTGCCGGACGCTGCATCAGCGGGGATTTTGTTTCGCATTCCAGCTACCGCGTCACGGGAACTGCCGCCGCCACCGGGCAGGCCGTCGGCGTCGCCGCTGCGCTCAATGCGCAAAAGGGCTGCCTCCCTGCGGAACTGAAGTGGGCGGATGTTGAGCAGGCGCTTCAGGGCACAAGGCAACCGGACTTTTGCTATTCGAGCGGAAACAATGACGCAAGTCGTTGAAAATCAACAAAACCGTTGCAATATTTATTCAGGTCTGTCCCCTGGTGCGATCGCTCAGTTTTTCGACGGCTGGGCGATTGTTTTTTTTCTGTTGACTTAAACGTCTAATTGATCCATAATGATTAATGATTGTGTTTACTGGGAATAAGCTTTCTTAAACGTTAAACGTCTCCGCCTCAACCGGCGGATCAAAGGATCAAGGGAGATAAATTATGAAAAAAGCATTGTTTCGGACAGTGATGGCCGCGACCGCCATCGGACTTTCATTGGGTTTCCTGGGCTCAACCCCCGCGTCGGCCGCCGCGCCGTCGGATTTCGCCAACGAGCTTGAAATAACCATGACGGCGTCAACGGCGCTTGGCACCGAAACGCTGACCAATTTCCCCGTGCTTGTACGTCTTGGCCCGTCGATTTCAGGGTTCTTCTACGATGACTTCCAGAGCGCAGGTGGAGGCGACCTCATTTTCACCGATGCTGCTCGAACGACGGTTCTGGCCCATGAAGTGGACACGTGGGATCCGGACGGCACGTCGTTTGTGTGGGTAAAGGTGCCTGAGCTGGCGCAAGGCACGACGATCTACGCCTATTATGGTGGCCTCGATTCCGGAGTGCCGTCGACCAATACGTGGAGCGACTACGCCGGTGTCTGGCACATGGGTGAAGACAGCGGTACGGCCTACGACGCGACCGCGAACAATCTCCATGGCACGCCGTCGGGTTCGAAGGCCGACTTGATGGTCGCCTATCCGAATGGCGTCGTCGGCAAGGCTCGCGTCAACGTCTCCGGCACGTCGTATCTCTCCGTTCCGGATTACGATGCGCTCGGCCTTGGTGGTACGTTCTCGATTTCCGGCTGGTTTCTTGCGGATTCGGTTGCCGCCTACCCTCGATTGTTCTCCAGAAAGGACAGCTATGCCAGCACGGACGGCTGGGAAATCGAAATGAGCAACGGCTCCACGGTCAAGGCTTCCGCGCGTGGCGCAAGCAGCAGATCCGTAACCATTGACACGCCCGACATCACGGTCGATTGGGTGCACCTTGTTCTGGTTTACAATGGAACCACGCTTTCCTGCTACACGAACGGCGCCTTGAGCGCCTCCGGCACAATCGCCGCCGCGACGGACAATGGCTACCCGCTTTCCTTCGGCTGCGATTCGGATGGGACCGAAGCCGCTTTCAACGGGAAATACGATGAAATCCGCCTCATCGACGGCTTGGCTTCGCCTGTCTGGGTGGCATGCGAATACGCAACGGCGGCCGACCCCGCGTTTCTCGCGTATGGAACGGTGAAGAGCACGGACTCCACTTGGGCCAGGATTGTTGCAGGCCCGACGCTTGCTCGCGATGCGAACGGCACCGTGACGCTTGCAACAACGGTTGCCGGCACGGCGGGGACGACGTACAACGTCTTCGCCGTGTACAACGGCACGGTCACGAACGTCATCCAGGCCTCCTGGACGCCGGCGGCGGGAAGCCTGACGAACGACTTCCTCTCCACCGCCGCGGTTTCGCCCGGTGCGACGTATGCCGTGACGCTTTATGTTGACAATGGAATTTCCGTGGCGCAATCAACGGCCGGCGAGACGTTCTTGACAGGCGACGTCTCCGTTGTAAAGGGGGACGATGCGGACGAGGCTGGATGCATCCCGGGATCGTTCCTCGTGTCGCGTCCTGCCGGTTCCGGCCAGCAGCCGCTTGCCGTGAACTATACGATGACGTCCACAACGGCAACGCCGGGCGTTTCGTACGAGATTCCGGCAGGCGCGGCGGTGATGAGCGGGAACACGGTTACCGGTTCCGTGACGATTGCCGCAGGCGCGACGACCGCCACGGTCAGCGTGGTGCCGAAGATCGATGCCGACCTCCAGGCGGATGCGACAATCACCTTCGCCCTGGCGGCGGGGTTGTATGGGATTGATGCGAATGCCGCGTCGGCCAGCATCACGCTCTTCAACCTCGTTGCGCCTGCAGGCTGCAACACGTGGGTCGCCCCAGCGGCCGGCAAGGCGTCGGCTCCGGGCAACTGGTCCCTCGGACGGACGCCAATCGCGACGGACGCCATTCTCTTCGACGGCAGCTACTCGACCGCCAATTGCGAATGGGATCTGGCGAACGGTGGCAACGTCGCGACCGTGGCCTCGTGGACGCAGATGGCGAACTACACGGGCGCCGTCACCTTCAACACGACGTTTGCCGAGGCGGACACGACGCTCACCAACTTTGTCATTACGGGCGACTGCGTCATTTCGAATGGCGTCTGGACGCATCCCGCGGCCACGGCTGACACGCATGCGACCGCGCGTGACTACTACCGCCTCGCCGTGAAGGTCGGCGGAGCGATGACGCTGGCCACGAACGCCCAGATCAACCTCACGGGCAAGGGAGCATGGGTGACCGACAATCGCACGTCCTATGGCGGGAAAGGCACACACGGCGAACCGTTTGGCAATCTGCTGAAGCCGGTCAACCTCGGCGCATCCTACGCCACGGTGAGCACGCCGGCGAACGGCGGCGGCGCGCTTTGGCTGGAGGTTGACGGTGCCATTGCATTGGAAGGCCAGATCAAGGCTGACGGCACGGTGAACGGAAAGCACACCGGTTCCGGCGGCAGTGTGTTCATCCACGCCAAGTCGATGACAGGCGAGGGGACAATTTCGGCGAACGGCATTCCAGGAACCTCCACCAGCGCAGCTTCGGGCGGTCGCATCTCCATTCTGCTGACGGAAGCCGCTGCCTTGGGCGTGCCGGAGACGAATCTTTCTGCGTACGGCTCTTATTACACTCTAAAATGTGCCGCCGCCGGCACCATTTTGATCCGCACGCCGACGATGGCCAACGGACGGCTCATCGTGCGCGAAAAGGCGGACAAGTATGGCAACGTCTATGCGCAGGTCGGTTACGCGACGACGGTTCTTCCGGGCGAGCCGTGGACTTTCGATTCCATCGCGTTCGGTGCGAACGGCATCCTTTATGTTCCAACAGGTGCGACGCTCAGCCTGCCGAATGGGCTTGCGTCCGTCGCGGCACCGGCACTGCTCGGCGGCGCGCGCACCGGCGGCATCCTGATCGACGGCGGCACGCTTGATGTCCCTCCGTCGGCGAAGCATGTCATTGACGGGCCGTGGATCTTTGCCCCGAACGGGCCGTTTACATTTGACCGCGACGTCGAGGTCAAGAACGGCGGTGCCATCGGCGTGATTCGTGCCTGGCATCCGAGGACGAACGAATATGCGCGCCTTGACCTCACCGTCAATGGCAATGTGAGCGTTGATTCGTCGAGCTATCTCCTGGCGGATGATGCGGGTCTGGCCTCGTCCGGTTGGGGCACGAAGCCGGAGTCCCATTTTGAAGGGACGCCGGCCGGTGCCCACGGCGGCTCCTACGGCAACCTGGAATACACCACGGCTAATTTCGGATACGACTCGATTTTCAACCCGACGCTTCCCGGCAACGAGGGCAACGGCAACCCGGGGTGGATGGGTGGCGGTGTCCTGAAGCTCAAGGTCAATGGCACGCTCACGCTCGACGGCACGGCTTCCGCGCGCGGAACCTCGCTCGCTACCGGTCAAAGCGGCGGGCACGGGACGATCAATATCGAGGCGGCAAACCTGATCGGCGAAGGCGTCATTACGGCATCGGGAGTTGATAGTGGATATGGGTATACCACGTCTGCTGCGAACTTGACCCGGTTTGCTGGCGGGGGCCGCGTGTCCGTCCGCCTCACGGATCCGACGGCGACTTTCTCCGACTGGTGGAAAGCAAACACCGTCGCGCACGGCACTTCCTGGAAGTGGCCGTCTGGTTCTCAAATCTATCATGCTTCCGCCGGTACGGTCTATCTCCAGGATGGTTCGCAGGGTGGTGGCGCCGGCACCGTTTACATCGCGCAGAACGGTTCGGAAGTCAACTGGACGACGATCTGCACGAACGACCTGACGGCGTTCCCCTCGACGCGCCATGGCGGCGAGAACGACAGCTTCAGGAATGCGTCGCTCGACATTTCCGGTGGCGCGCATGTGCTCATCGCCCGCGACGTCAGGATGCAGAATCTCGCAGTTGCCGAGCACAGCACGATCGAGCTCAACGGCAACACCGTCCTGGTGAAGAACTGCATCCTGGGCGACCAGCGCCTCGGCCCGGGCGCCTACGCCGCATCGCATGACGATGTGAAGGACTATGTCGACGACGCTTCCGCAGATGCCAGCGGCAAGCTCGTCGTCACAGGCAACGCGACGATGTTCCTCATCCAGTAGGGAGGGTGGAAGGGATTAGGCGCTAGGTTTTAGGCGTTCGCCCCACCTTCCGCGGCACCGGGGCTTTTGACCCGGCGAGTGGAGGCTGGGAGCCGCAGAGCCACAGGAAGGCGAACGTCCGCGCCGGGACGACGGTCTCCAGCGGTATGGCTTGAGGTTCGCCCATGATGGGTCGCATCGTTGGAGACCGCGGTCTCCGCGGGCAAATGGCTGGTGGGATAAGCGGCAGAGTGGCAATCGGTTGCAGTGGGTTTCCGTTTTTTTGGGGTCTGTCCCCTATTTCACTTCAGCTCGAAGCAGCCGGCATCGACGGTGCCGCCAGCAGGCGCTTTCTACGGCCGTTAAGCGTAATGGCCACGCCATGGTCGGCTTGCGTGCCAAGCGTGTACGTGCCGTCGCCAAAGTCGAGGGCGGTCGCCATCCACGGCTGGTTCTCGCCGTGATCGCGGGTGCGGTTCCCATAAAAATTTCCATAAAAATACAAAAATTATTCGATTAAGCTTGACGCACAAACCATTCTTTGCGAAAATGTCCGCCAACTTGGACGGTAGTGACGTCCGACCCGCAAAACGGAAAAGGAGAAACAAATGAATGATGTCTTTCGCATGCTACACGTGATTCTGTTTTCGGCACTGGTATTCTGCGGTTTCGGTGCCGCGCGGCTTTCCGCCGCCGACCGGTATGTCGCCTTGTCGGGCAGCGGCGCCGACGGCATGAGCTGGGCCACGGCCTACACAGATCTGCAGACCGCGATCGACGCGTCTTCGAATGGCGATGTGATCTACGTGAAGGGGGGCACGTATTCGCTGACCGAGCAGCTCCTCTGGGCTGGCAAGCACAACCTCTCCGTGCAGGGCGGCTACGAAGGCACGGGAACGCCGGGCGAATCCGATCCCGCCCAATGGCCGACGGTGCTGACCCGCCGGGACGGGAGCGTCTGCCGCATCCTGTGCATGACCAACGTCGTCAACGGCGCGCTCTCCGGCGTTACCCTGGCCGGCGGATTCGCCTCGAACACGGTCGGCAGCGCCCACTCCAAGGGCGGCGGCCTCTACGTTGTGAACTCCTACATGGCGACGCTCTCCTCCTGCACGGTCTCCAACAACGTCGTCGCGCAATACCCCTCGATCAATTCGCTCTATGCCTATGGCGGGGGCGTCTGCATCGAGGCGAGTTCCGTGACCATCGAGGACAGCCTGTTCGCCGAAAACACGGCCGATGTCAAGGGGTCGAAAGTCAAGTGCGCCTCGTATGGAGGCGGCATCGCCACGCTCGGCGCAAGCGCGGTGAATCTCAACAACAGCGTGGTTCGCGGCAACCGGGCCATGCGCGCCACCAACGGATCCTGGCCCTGCGGCGGCGGCGTCTACAGCGAGGCGGGGACGTTCCAGATCGAGAACTGCCTCGTGTACGGGAACAACGCCAGCGACTTGAACAATCCGTTGTCAAACCCAAAATACGCGGGGTGCGGCGACGGCCTCTACGGAAACTCGTTCACCGTCCTGAACAGCACCATTGCCTTCAACATGGGCGAGGGGCTGCACCAGGACGCCGGTTCGCAATCCACCTTCACCGACTGCATCGTGTGGGGGAATGGAGACGACATCGCCGGCGCTTCCGCCAACGTGACGCTGGATCATTGCAACGTCGGGCGCTTCGACGGCGATACGGGGACGGCGCTCATTTATGACGACCCGCAGTTCGACCGCGGTTTCTACCTGGCGGCGGGCAGCCCGTGCGTGGACGCCGGCAGCACGACCGCCGCGGCCGCCGGTCTGGACGCCCTCACCACCCGAGCCGACGGCGCCGCCGATGCCGGCACCGTGGATCTCGGCTACCATGCGGCCGTCGGGACGCCCGCGCCCGTGGTCAACCTCCACGTCGCGGCGGACGGCAGCGACGATGCCGGCGACGGCAGCGAGTCGAACCCGTTCCGGAGCGTCACGAAGGCGCTCGCGCTTCTGCCCGACTGGGGCACGGTCCACATCGGCCCAGGCACCTATACGGCATCATCCGGCGAAACATTCCCCTTCGTCCTCGACAACCGGATCGGGCTTTCCTTCATCGGCGACGGCGCAACGCTCGACAACGAGGGGGTCGAAGGCCGGCGCATCCTGGAGATCAGCAACAGCCTCGACGTGGCCTTCTCGGGGCTCGTCTTCACGGGGGCTTGCGCCACGGAGGAAGCCAGCAAGCCGATCTACGGCGGCGCCGTGCGCATCGTCCACGGCGGCGGCATCCGGTTCTCAGATTGCACGATCCGCGACAACCTCGCCTGGAGCAAGAAGATCTCCAGCTACGGCGTCCATGCCTATGGCGGCGGAATCGCGTCCTGCGGCGCCTCGCTCCTGCTCGATCGATGCACCGTTGAAGGCAACGACGTGTCGAATCGAACGGCGTCGGGCTTCACCAATGGAGGCCGTGGTGGCGGCGTGGCGATCCTCGGCGGTCGGGCGCTCCTCGTCAATTGCGCCATCGTCGGGAATCGCACCTCCACCAGCGGGAGATCCGGAAAAGGCATGGGAGGCGGCCTCTACAACTGCGGCGGCACCACCTGGATCTATGACGGACTCATTGTTTCCAACAGCGCCTATGTTGCGGAATGGCAGGCCATCGGAGAAGGGGACGGGGTGTGCAATAGCGTCAACGACAACTTTTCCCATCTGTTCATGGAGAATTGCACGGTGGCGGACAACGTGAGCGCGACGAACTCCTGCGGGGTTTACAACGGCAAGTCCCTCACTTACGCGATAGAAGCCAATTTGCTCAACTGCATCGTCGTCGGGCACACGGACGACGTCTACAATGGCAACGACGACAAGAAGATCCAAGTCTCCGCCTCGTGCATCGGCACCGAGGACGTGTTTTGGACCGATGGCGTCGATGGCTGCATCCTCTGGAGCCCGGTCGATCCGCTGTTCAACGAGCAAAGTTCCGGCGACTACCGGCTGGTCGAAGATGCCGTGGCCAAGGATGCCGGGATCAACCGCTACTGGATGGACGACACCCCGGATCTCGACGGCAACCGCCGCATTGTCCACGGCACGGTGGACATGGGCTGCTACGAGTTCCATGAGGAAAAGGGGACATTGATCATGTTTCGCTGATCGGTCCGAGGCTCGAGGTTCTCGGGCCAAAGTCTTTCATGGTCCGCGGAGGCCCCTGGCGGATAGATTCATGGACAAGACGTTGCTGTGCAATGTCTTGTCCATGAGCCTCGGTGTCTTTTTCAAGTCAACTGCTTTGAATCGCCCCCGGGATGTTTTTTCTTTTGCATTTTTCCGTTGACTTAAACGTGCAATCGAGTCATAATGATTGTGTTTGCTGGGAATAAGCTTTGTTCTTAAACACTTTCGCTCAACATGCGGAAAAGGAAGGATGATGCCATGAAGAAAATGTCGTTTTGGTCTGCAATGTCCGGGAGCGTCGTCGGCCTTTCGGTCGGTCTTCTTTGCGCTTCCACCGCCTCGGCCGTGCCGCCGGCGGGCTTCAACACGTGGATTGCTTCCGTGGACGGCAAGGCGTCCAAGGCGGCCAACTGGTCCTACGGCCGCGCGCCGATCGCGTCGGACGCCGTCCTCTTTGACGGACGCTTCTCCACGGCCGACTGCGAATGGGACCACGCGAACGGCGGAGGCGTCGCCACGGTCGCTTCGTGGACGCAGGTGGCGGACTACCCGGGCACCGTGACGTTCAACACGACGTTCCCGGCGGCGGGCACGTCGCTCAAGGCCCTTGTCGTCACGGGCGACTGCATCGTCTCGAACGGCGTCTGGACGCACGCCGCCGCCACGGCTGTCACGGACATGATCGCGAACAACTACTACCGTCTCAAAGTGGAGGTCGGCGGCGCGATGACGCTGGCCACGAACGCCCAGATCAATCTCACGGGCAAAGGCGCGTGGCGCACGGCGGACGGCGGTTCGCACGGCGGCCAGGGGACTTTCGGAACGGCGTTCGGCAGCCTGCGGGAGCCGACGGCGCTCGGGACGTCCAACGGCACCGCCGACAGCCCGGCGTTCGGCGGCGGCGCGCTTTGGCTGGAGGTCGGCGGCGCGTTCACGATGGACGGGGCGATCTTCGCCGATGGCACCAGCATGACGAACAAGAACTACGTTTACGCCGGTTCCGGCGGAAGCGTGTACATCAAGGCCGCGTCGATGACGGGCGCGGGGTCGGTTTCCGCCAACGGTTTCGCAGGCGGCGCCAGTTCCGGCTATTGCAAAAACGCGGCCTCCGGCGGGCGAATCGCCATCCTGCTGACGGAAGCGTCGGCGCTGGGCGTTCCGGAAGCGAATCTGACGGCTTGCGGATCGCGGGTGACCTCGGTCGTGGCCGGGGCGGGCACGATCGTGATTCAAACGGCGGCAAGCACGAACGGCCGGCTCATCGTGCGCGACCTGGAGGAAAAGTTTTACGGGGAGAACATCATTCACCCGACAAAGGATCGTCTCACGCCGATCCCCCAGGGCCAAACGTGGACGCTCGATTCGATCGTGTTCAGCTCCTTCGGCATCCTCTCGGTGCCCGAGGGCACGACGCTTGAGCTGCCGGGAGGCCTGGCGTCCATCGAGGCGTCGAACACGTTTTTCCCCGTCACGAGGCGCCCCAGCGGTCTTTTGATCGATGGCGGCACGCTCGTCCTGCCTCCGGCCGAGACGCACGTGATCGACGGCCCCTGGGTTTTCAGCCCGAACGGGCCTTATGCGCTGGCGGGCGACGTCGTGGTCACGAACGGCGGCGGACTCGGCGTGATCGGCGTCCGCAGCCTGGCGACGAACGACTTCCTGCATTCGGCTCTCACGATTCAGGGGGATCTCTCGGTTTCCTCCAACAGCTACCTGCTTGCGGAAGACGCGGGCCTCAGCAGCAACAGGCTGTGGGGAGACGACTTGGCAACCATATTCGAAGGCACGAGCTACGGCTCGCACGGCGGCGAATACGGCCCGGAGGGGTACGAGTACTCGACGACCGAGACCGTTTACGACTCGATCCTCGATCCGGCGCTTCCGGGCAACGGGGGCGCGCCCAACCCCGGGCGCACGGGCGGCGGGTTGCTGAAACTCAAGGTCGATGGGACGCTCACGCTCGACGGCATGGCCACGGCGCGCATGTCGAACTACTTCTTCGACATGGGCGGCATGGGAACGATCAACCTGACGGTCGGCCAGTTGGCGGGCAAGGGTTCGATCACCGTCGATGCCGTTGAAGAGACGACGTACGAATTTACATATCGCCCGAACAAGTATTCCGGCGGCGGCCGCATCGCCGTGCGTTTGACGGAACCCGGCGCGACGTTCTCCGACTGGTGGAAGACGAACATCACCGCGCACGGCGCCGGCTACCCCCTCCCCGACGACAACATCCCCCAACACTCTTCGGCCGGCACGGTCTACTTGCAGGATGCCACGCAGGCCGAGGGCGCGGGCACCGTCTTCATCAAGCAGAACGGCCTGGACATTCACTGGACGACGGCCTGCACGAACGCCCTCACGGCATTTCCGTCGCCGCGCCATGGCGGCGAGAACGACGTCTTCGAGAACGCGGCGCTCGACATCTCCGGCGGCGCGCATGTGCTCCTCACCCGCAACGTCAAGCTGCGCAATCTCGAGATCACCGAGCACGGCACGATCGAGCTCAACGGGAAACGCATCAGCGCGAAGTACTGCTTCCTGGATGGCCAGCGCCTTGGTCCGGGCACCTACGCCGCATCGAATCCGGCTGTGGCGGCCTACTTCGACGACGCTTCCGCAGATGCCAGAGGCAAGCTCGTCGTCGCGGGCCACATCACGATGTTCTTCATCCGCTAGGCGGGGGGGGATTCAACAGCACACCTCAAAAAACAATGGTTTCGATCATGGAAATCAACCGTCTTGCTCCTCAAGCCCTCCGTGTCGGCATTGCGGCGCTGCTTTCCGCCGCAACGCCTTTCTGCGCGTCAGGCGCTTCGGCGAACGATCTTTCGATGGCCGGTTTTTGTCGGCGCGCGGAACAAGGCGAACGCCTGACCGTCGCCTTCTTCGGCGGCTCGCTCACATGGGGGGCGAATGCGACCGATCCGAACCGCACGTCGTGGCGGGCCCTCGTTTCCCGCGAGCTCGTCGATCGCTTCCCGCAGGCGCACTTTACGTTTGTCGATGCGGCCATCGGCGGGACGGATTCCCAGCTTGGCATTTTCAGGCTGGAGCGCGACGTGCTCGCATACAAACCTGATTTGCTGTTGATCGAATGGACCTGCAACGACGACTACGACGCTGAAAACGACAATCGGAGCTGTTCCTATGAGGGCATCATTCGCCGCTATCTCGCAGCATGCCCGAAGGGCGTGATTGCGCAGGTGATCATTCCGACCCAGGAGACGGTGCTCCGCGACGATGAGGCGACCCTCAAGCGCCGCACGGAGCGCCTCGCGCTTGGCAAAACGTACAACATCGCGACGGCCGATCTCCTCGGGGCGTTGCGCATCCGGCATCGGAAAGAAAAGCTCGATCTGGATGCCATGTGGCCGCCGGAGCTTGGCGATCGGATTCATCCGTTCGACCCGGGCCATGCGCTGTATGCGGATGTCGTTTGGGAGCTGCTTTTCGAGCAGCCGTCCGGCGCGGTCGCCACGGTTCCTCCGACGAGCGTGTTCAAGGACAAGTATCGGCATGTCGTGCGTCGCCGATTGTCGGAAGCGCCGCAGCTTCCGGACGGCTGGCGCAATGGTTATTGCGAGGTGCGTGCAGGGACGTTCGACTTTCTTTGCTCGCGCTGGCAGGATGGCACGACGATCGCGACGAACAACACGCCGCTCAAGGTCAAATTCCGCGGCGAGGTGCTGATGCTTTTCGGCGAGGCCACGGTGAACAGCGGCGCGATCGAAGCGTGGGTCGATGGACGAAAGATCGGCGCACGCAAAAGCGCGTGGTTTGCCAAACAGTTTGCGCCGTCGGCGCACATGGTTTGGCAGGTGGGCGCCGCGTTCGACGGGGCGGTCGAGCATGAACTCGAAATCCGCCCCCAGCTTGAGCCTGGGGAGCAAGCGAAGATCGAGTCGATCTGCGTGGCTGGCGAGACTGCCGCGACGGTGGAATGGCTGAAGCCGTAACCTGGGGCTTTCGTGGCTACGGCGACTTGACTCGGTAGAAACGGTGAGGAATGTTCGTGGCCTGAAGGTCGCCGAACTGGTAGTGCCCGGCGGGGTTTTCAACGGGAGTGCCGAGCGGTGGCCAGAACTCCAGCGGCAGCGCCAGATTGGTGCTGGCCAGCACGGTGAAGCTGGCGCCAGGCTGACCGGCAAAGCTGAGTCGGAAGGCGTTGCCGGGCAGATGTGTCGCTTGATTCAGCACGATCGGCGATGGCGCCGACGGGCCCGAGGCGCCGCAGGTGCCGCGGAACTCGATTTCGGCGACATTGCACCAGGCGTCCGCGGCGCTCCGGAAACGCAGGTAGCGGCAGGGAGCGGCGTCGGAGATGATCAGGGTCGTCCAGTCCGCATCCGAAGCGCTGCTCACGGTTGCCAGCGCGACGTAGCCGTCGGTCGGGTCGTTCGAGCCTTCGAACGTCCCGCCGATCATCCGCTGCGCCCAGCCCTGGCGGGCATAGTAGCGGATCGCGGTGACCGTGGCGTTGCTGCCGGCGCCGACGTCGATGCCGGTGTAGCCGCCGAGCCCTTGCGCTGGATCGTAGAACGTGGCGGTGTCGCCGTCAAAGGCCTTGTCGGCGGTGCTGGACGATCCGCCCCAACTGCCTCCGCCGTCGTGGATGATCGCCGTCCAGGCGATGAGCGGATCAAGACCGCCGTCTGGGTTGTCGCCATTGTCGCCTCCGCCGTCGTCGCCGCTGTCGGCGGTGACGACGTCCATCTCGGCGATGTTGCAGAAGCCGTGTTCCGGGCCGAGGTAGCGCACGTAGCGGAACGGCGTGGCGTTGTCGATGTTCTGCGTGGTCATGCTGCCCGTCGTCGGGGTGTTCGTGACGGTGAACAGCGTCGCGGCATCGCTGAAGTCCGCGGTGTTGGCGCCTTGGAAGACGCCGCCGATCATGCGTGCGGGGTGGTAGGGGCTCGGGGCGAATTGGATTTGCGTGAAGACGCGCGCGGTGCCGTAGTCCAGCCCCACCCAGGCGCCCGTGGCGACGGGCGCGTCGAAGATCGTCGCCAGGTTGCCGTCGAAGACCTTTTGGATGGTGTTGTCGTGGTCGCCAAACGAGCCGGGAGTCCCGATGATGGTGGAACCGCCGGGGCCGCTGCCGACCGGGAAGGGCGTGCCGTGGGCGCGCTTCGAGATCTGGCTTTCGCCGACGGCGTTGGTGGCCGTGATCACGTAGTGGACTTTCGTGCCGTTGGCGAGCGACGTGTGGGTGAAGGCGGGTTCGGCGACGGTGGCCAGATCGGCAAAGGGGCCGAGGGGGTCGAGGCTCCATTTCACCCGGTAGCCCGTGGCGGTGTGCATGCGCCGCCACGCCAGCGCCACCTCGCCGTCGCCGGGGACGGCGACGATCCCGCTCGGGGGGAGGGGCGGCGACTCGAGCGGAGGGCCGCCGGGCGTCGTGTCGAAACGGAAGTTCTCCCAGACGGGGCTGCGGCCCGCACCGCCAAGGCCGATCCTGCCGCCGCTGAAACTCGGCGTGTCCATGACGTCGAGGATCGGGACGCCTTCGTCGATGAACGTCAACGCCCCCTCGGGCGTCGCCTCGATCCTCCAGGGGCGCAGGCTCGCGTTGCCGCCCGCGAGGTTCGCCGCCGCCGCTCCGATCGGGCTGGTTGCGCCAGCGACGCGTTTCTCGAACGTGCAGGTGTCCACGCCGACGTTGAGCCGATACCAGTTTTCGGGATTCTGGTAGAAGAAGTAGACGTAGAGGTTGCCCTGCGGGGACGTCGCGATCGTGTCCACGTCGATCATCAGGGTCTGGCCATGCGTTGAATCGTCGTTCACGGTGACATGGTCGGGACCGCCCGCCAGGTTCGTCCTGAGCCGGCTGCTCTGCTCGTAGTGGTAGACGGGCAGTTGGGCGGGGTCTTGAAAGTTGGTTTCCGTCCATCCGCTGTAGACCCACACGGTGCCGTAGCGCGAGTCGCCGACGTCGTTGCGCGCCTTGACGCGGAAGGACTGGTTGGCCGTGGTGGAAAGCCCTGTGGCGGCATGCTGCGTGACGTTCGCCGCCGTCGTGCCGATCGGGGTGTAGGCGCCGTTGACGCGGCGTTCGACGACGAAGCCGGTCTCGTTGAAGGCGTTGTCGGTCCATTGCAGGTCGATTCGGCTGCTCGACGCGACGGTGGCCCGCACGTCGGTGGGTTCGCCCGGTCTGCTCGGCGCGCCGTTGTTTGGCGCGAGCATGATCAGCGCATCGATGCCGTCCCGCACGGGCGTGCGGGCGCGCCCCACCAGATACGCCTGGTCGTCCTCGCCCGTTGGATCCGGCGTCGGCGTCCAATAGTTCGTCCCGTCCGGGTTGGCGTTGTTGCGGCCGGTGTCGACGGCGCTCCAAAAGGCGCCGTGGCCGCGGATGGCCTGGTAGATGGCGGTCTGGCCCCAGGAGGGGTAGGGATAGCTGTTTTCAATGTCCACGTAGACCCGGCGGATGGGATTGTCCAACGGCAACTGGGGGAGCCGTCCGCAGGTCATGTAGTCGTGCCCCATGTGATAGGGCGTGTAGGTCACCGCCGTGGGCCAGTTGTTGACCACGTAGCAGGCGGCGCCGGGCTCGACCGCGAAGTTGAATTCCCCGCCGCTGGGGAAGGCGCCGCCCGCGCAGGCCCAGAACTTGACCTTTTGCCTGACGAGGGTCATGCCGTCGAGGTCGCTGGCATCGTCGGGAGCGGACTTCAGCAGGGCTTCCAGGTTGTTCAGGTATCCGACCGTGACGATGATGACGCTCTTGTCCGGCGACGAGGCCAGCAACTGCCGATAGAGCGTCGCCGCCAAGGGGAATTCCCGCGGCGTCGTTTCAGGGCCGTGGGGATATTCGGAGGCGATGATGCCCGGGTAGCCCCCGATCCCGCCGACGTCCGGGCGGACGCCGATGGGGATGTCGGGCTTGCCGTACCAGGTGTTCATCGCATCCATGCACAGGGCGGCGCCGCCGTTGATGGAGGAGACGCCCATGCCGATGATCTCGCACTCGCCCAGGCTGGCCAGTCCGTGCAGCGTGGCGAAATCGCCCACGTCGTCCCAGTCGCTGGACAGGTCCGAATCGAAGATGACCCGCGGGATCGCGGCCTGGGACGGGGGCGTCCATGGACTTGGGACACACAGGATCGCCGCAAGGAATCCCGCTTTCAGTCGCATGTGTCGTGTGTGTTTCATCATGTTCGTTTCCATGCTTTCCGTGGAGGAGGGTTTTTCGGGTCCGCGGAAAGCACGGGAGGCGCGGACGGGTTCAGTGCAGGATCACAAGCGTGTTCGGAAGCATGTGCTTGAGTACAACCGACGTTTCGTCAACGACGAGGCGCCACGAGTCTTCATTGGCGGCGGGATCGAGCGCCAGACCGTTGTCGACGATGGCGTCGGCGACGACCAGCGTGTAGACGCCAAGCGGGCTGTCCTTGAGCGGCGTCGGGCAGACGAGGCTGCCCGCTTCGAACGTCGCCGTTCCGGAGACCGTGATCGGCGCAAGCCCGTCTTCGTCGATCACGGGCGCGATGCTGTTTCCGGCGGAGACGGCCAGGGCGGCCGTGTTCAAGCTGCCGCCGTCCAGCACCACGGCGTTTCCGGTGGCGTTGACGTCGCCCACGACGACGGACGACGCCGAGACGGCGCCGCCGTCGGCGACGGCCAGGGCGTTTCCGATGGACACGCCCTGGGGCGTTCCGTCGCGGAGGGTGCGGCCGACATGGAGCGTGTTGACGTTTGTGATCACGCCGCCGGCTTCGGCGGAGACCCGGTTCCATCCGCCGGTGTCCATGCTGTGGTTGACGAGGCCGATGCAGAGGTTCCTCTCCTGGAGATCCCAGAGCGAACCCTCGCCCGCGACGAGCGCGGTGTTGTCATGCGCCTTGTAGACGGGGTTGCTTGGATCCCCCTGTCCGGACACGCCGACGCAGGAGCCCCAGCCCCAGTCGTCGCCCTTGCCGGAGAGGAACTTGCCGCCGTTGGTCACGACGAGGCGGTTGTACGAGCCGCCGCCCTCGTTCCAGTACGAGTAGCCCATCCAGAGGAAGGCGTTCCGGACAATGCCGCCGTCGGCGATGATCAGCGCGTTGCTGGCTGCGGAGGAGCCCACGCCCATGCACAGGGAGGCATTGTTCAGATCCCAGAGGGAGTTCGCGCCGGCGATCAGCACGGTGTTGTTCGAGCTGAACCAGCCGATGTGGCCCAATCCGCCAGTCACCTGCGCGCCTTCGGCGACGACCAGCCGCCCGCCGCTGCTGTCGAGCCGTATCCCGCTGTTGTTCAGGTTCAGCCAGGAGCCCTCGCCGGAGACGACGACCGTGTTGTCCGCGGCACGGAAGTTCACCGCCTTGTAGCTGCTGTCGTCCGTGGTGTAGACCAACTGGCCGCCATTGGTCACGACGAGGGCGTTGGCGCCGGCCGTGGAGAAGAGGTTCTTCGGCCCGGAGGTGCTCGGGTTCGTGAAGGTCCCGCCCGAGACGACGAGCGCGCCGCCCTCGCCGATGGTGCCGATTCCGTTCTGGTCGCCGGACAGCCGCACGCTGCTGGAGCCGGTGAACGTGGCGGTCTTCGTGCCGCGTTTCCAGAGCGCGCCGCCGCTCTTGATCCCGGTGAGCGAGATGGCGTAGGTCGTGTCCACGAGCGGGTCGAAGCCGATGCGGCCGGACTTCGCGATGATGCCGCCGGGGCCGGCGACGGGCCCCTGGAAGGTCAGCGCGTAGTTGTTGCCCGCCGTCAGCGTGTACACTTCGACATCGCTGTTCAGGACCACGGGGGCGCTGATGGCGCCCCCTGCGGCGGCGCCGCCGAGCACCCTGAGGCAGGCCGGCTCCGCGCCATTGTCGAGCACAAGCGCCTGGCCCTCGCCGTTGGCGGCGATGGTGAATCCCGTTGACGGCGTGGCGCCGGGCGTCATTCTGATTTCGCCCACCGTGATGATTGGCTGGTTCAGATGGACGGTGGTGTTCGGCGTGGCGTCCGAGCAGGCGAAGACGGCCGTTTCCCGGGCGTTGTTCGGGAACCCGGTGTCGGGATCCCAGTTTGCGGCGTCGTTCCAGCAGCCGTTGCCGGCCAATCCCGTCCAGGTGTAGCTTTGGGCGCCGGACAGAAAATTCGTCGCCGCGGCCGCCCAGGCCGAACCGAAGGCGTTCGATGCGAAGGCGCGGTAGTAATAGACGGTGGAGAGGCTCAACCCCGATATCGACGTCGAAAACAGGCCGTCCTGGCACGAACCGAGGGAATTGGTGTGGGACCAGTTGTCCGGATCCGTGCCGTAGCAGATGTAGACGTCGGCCGGGCCGCCGCTGATCAGCGTGCCGTTGAGCGTCGCCCCGGTGCCGGCGACCGACGTGGCGCCGTTGGCGTTGTCCACCACGGGCGGCGCCGACGCCGGGTCGATGGAGGTCACGGTGAAGTTGTCGACCGCGCCGCTGGCGCCCTCGCCGGTCATGAACGACGCGTGCTCGGTCGCGGCTTCGGTGAAGCCGTCCGTGGTGAAATCCGGCACGTAGCTGCCGTTGAATTGGATGTTGAAAACGTCCCCGCTTGCGGTGTCCACATCGTATGAGAACGGGTAGTAGTGTTGATCCGTCAGCGAGCCAACGGACGCCGTTCCGGGCTGCGCGACGCCATTCACCACGAGCGTGATCACGCCCTCGCCGTTGACTCGCAGCCCCGTGAAGGCCAGCCGCGGGTCGGTGCCGAACTCGATCCCATGGGCCGGAGCCGTCGAGCGGAACCCCAAGGCGACGCCCTCCACGGCTGAAAGGTTCGCGATGGCGACGTCCGCCGACAGTCTCAACCGGCCCGTGTTGTAGTCGCCCAGCGCAATGCTGATGCTGGTCAGCACATGCTCGAGATAGGCGGTGTGCTGTGGCCACCAGTTCCAGCCGGAACCGGGAATGAAGGGATCTTCCCATCCCCAGCGCCCCACCGCGACCCAGGCGTTGCTGGGCAGGTTCGCGATGTCCGGCACCGTGTTGGTGATTCGCTCGAGCCAGCCGTCGTAATAGAACGTGTCCTGGACGATGACCGTGTCGGCTCGGGCTGACGTCAGGACCAGCAAGCCGACCGCGACCACAACCGGCGCGCGCAGGCGTTGGAGAATGTGGCCATGACTTTCGTTTTTTCTGAATTTCGCATTCATGGTGAGCCTCCGGGTCCTGCGCGTTCCGCAGGGCCGCTTCTTGTTTTGTGTTGTAAGTGAGACGGCAGAACGCATGCCGTCAAAATCGATGTTCGTCCGACCCGCCTTGGACATTGCATTGGTCGTATGCCTGCCGCAGGGCGTCGAGAGGATCGCCTTTGGCGAAGAACTCATGTCCCAGGAAAAGATCGTAGCCGGTGGCGTTGATCGCGCGGCAGACGCCCGGATAGTTGATTTCCTGCTCGTCGTCGAGTTCGTGGCGGCCCGGCACGCCGGCGGTGTGGAAATGGCCGATCCACCGGGCCGCTTTTCGAATGCGGGAGCAGAGGTTCCCCTCCATGATCTGCATGTGGTAGATGTCGTAGAGGATCTTCACCCGCGGGCTGTCGACGAGCTCGCAGAGGCCGATGGCCCAGTCGGTGCGGTCGCACAGGTAGTGGGGATGGTCGAGGGTCGAATTCAGCAGCTCCATGTTCAGGTTGACGCCCTTTTCCTCGGCATACGGCGCAATGCGGCGCAGCCCTTCGGCGCAGATCCGCATCGCCTCGTCGTCCGACTCGCCGGGGTTGCGGCGACCGCTCAGCGTGATGATGCCGGGCATGCCCCAGCGGACGGCGATGTCGATGGATTCGCGAAGCTCCGCTTCGAGGCGCTCGTGGTTCCTGCGGCGCGAAAAGCCTTCGGCGTGGCCGCCTTCCGCTTCGTTCGCGTGTTCGTGCCCCACCATGCTGGCGATGACGAAGCCCTTTGACCGGGCGGCCTCGAAGACCGCCTCGTAGCCGGGCTCGCGCCCCCAGATTTCGATCGCCTTGAAGCCGATCGCCTTGAGCTCGTCAAGGGCGTCGACCGCGAGGTCCATCTTCGGGTTGACAGTCGGCAGCACGACGCATTGTTTCAGTGGCATGGCGAAGTCCTTTCAATTTGCGAACGATTGCGGGTTCCGTTTCATGGTTTTGGCGGCTGGCCGTAGGCGACGCCCATCTTGATGCCGCCCTCCCGGTCGGCGACGACGCCGGGATAGACTTTGTCCAGGTCGTCGCCGAACGGGACGACGGGCCCGACAATCAGGTCGCCGTTGATTTTGCCATCGAGAATCATCTGCATGACGGTGTCGAGCACGCGGGCGCCGTCCCAGCGGGGGTGGTCGCGATTGGGGTCGGAAATTGCGCGGGTGAAGACGATGTCGAGGCGGTTCATGTGCGCTTCGCCGCCCAGGTCGAGCCCGGCGGGGAAGGGGGCGGGAAATGCGCCGCAGGCGATCGTCCCGCCGAAGGCCACGCCGCGAATCGCGGCGTTGAGCGCCTGGACGCTGCCCGAATACTCGATGACGACATCCGTCCCCCGCATGCCGGTCAGCTCGCGGATGCGCAATCCGCAGTCGACGCCGGTCGGATCGATCACGGAGTCGGCGCCCATTTCGAGAGCCGTTTCACGGCGCGAGGCGACCGGATCGATCGCGATGATTTTGGCGCATCCAGCTTGTTTGGCCAAGGCAATCGCGCACATGCCGATGGCGCCGAGGCCGAAGATCGCGACGTCGTCCCCGATGCGCACCTGGGCGTCGCGCAAGGCGCTGAAGGCGAAGCTGGCCGGATCCAGGCAGGTGGCGGACTTCCAGTTGACGTCCTCGCCAATGGGCCATCCTTCCTGCTCGTCATAGACGGAATAGGGCTCGAAACCACGAAAGCCCACCAAGCGGTCTCCGACTGCGTAGCGTGCGACCTTCGCCCCGACTTTTTCGACAATGCCGACCTGCATGTTGCCGAGGGGAATCGGATAGTTCCATACGATGCCCTGGCCGGGCGTGTGCATGTTGTGCCGACCGTCCCAGCCGCCGCGGGAGTTCCCGTGCTGGTGCACGAACGCCTCCATGGTGCCGTGCTTCTCCGCGCCGTGGGTGTTGCGCACGAGGATCTGGCGTTCGCCGAGTGCGTCGGGGATGTCGTACGCCGCCATTTCGATCACGCCATGGCGGGAGCAGATGAGTCGTTTGCAGGTCATTTGCCGCCTCCTGTCGTGTCTTTTGAACTGCCGCCCTGGTACACGCGGATGTAGTCCACGTACATGTCGGCCCGGCCGTCGTAGCGAGACAGGTCGACCGGCCAGCCGCCGCCCGTCGCCAGGTTGACCATGAAGAAGTGCGGCTTGGCCTTGCTGACCGGGAAGGTCGCATGCCGGGCGACTTCAACATCGTCGCAGTAGTAGATGGTGTCCGTCTCCGTGATTTTGCAGGCATAGACGTGAAACGCCTCGAACCAGGTGGAGGGGATGCCGAACTTGCGCATCTGGATGGGGTTGTTCAGGCTGGCATAGGCGGCGTCCGCCATGGCCGTCGCCTCGTCGCCCTGGTTCCACCGGTGCGGGGCGATCATGTACTTGTCGTCCGCATTGGGGCGCCCCGGCCCCTCGCCGCCATAGGCTTCGATGATGTCCAGTTCGTCAACCGGCGTCTTGTCGCCCAGGATCGAGTAGTCGGTCATGTAGTCGGTCATCAGCCAAAAGGCGGGCCAACTGCCGATGGCATTGGGGCCGATGAAGCGGCACTCGAAATAGCAGGGGGCCGACGCCTTGACCCCGCTTCCGTCGGGCTTGATCGAGGAGATCAGCCCGGCGCTTCCCACCTTCTCGCTGGCGCGAATGCGCAGGTAGCCGCCCTTCTGGGCAAACGGCGTGTTGGGCGCACTGTGGCTGGTGAAGGGGATGGAGCTGAAATCCTGGTGCCCGCGCGGCGGCTTGTGGTCGTAATACGTGTCCGTGGGCGCTTCCCCGATGGAAAGCGGGCCGTTGAAGTCGTCGGCGAAAACGAGCTTCATGCCTTTTGCGGCCGGGGGAGGCGATTCCGGCATGCCCTCCTTCCACGATATGCCGCCTGAGTTGTAGAGCTGGAGGTGGCAGGTGTCGGAGACGGCGCCGACTTTTCCGCTGATGCGCACGGTGATGGGGCCGCGTGGATACTGGTCCGCCGGGAAGACGAACGAGCCCCTGCCCTCTGCGTTGAGCGGAAATTCGCCCACCACAGAATCGCGTTCGAAGCCGGAGCCTCCCTGCCAGCATTTCACCGTCACGCTCTTGAGACCGGGCGCGACGACCTTGACGGGCGTATTGCCCCGGATGTCGGCGCCGTACGCGGGCGACGCGACCGCGATTTGCAAGCCCAGCGCCTCCGCGACGGTCTTGTCGGTGCTCACCGACACCGCGTCGAAATAGAGGTCGCTCTCCAGATCCCGGCGCGGCGTGCCGACGATCAAGACGATTCCCTTGACGGGAAAATCGATGCGTCCGTTTTGATCGCCGGCCCACGTTTCGTGTCCGGCATCCGCCGGGAAGGCGATTTCCTTCCATCCCCGGAAATCGACCGTGCCGAGATTGTACTTGTGCGTTTCGCCGGATCCGTCCAACATTTCGACGCCAAGGGTCGAGCCGGAGGCATCGCCAAAAACCTGGAATGCGAGACCCGTGAGATCGAGGATGTTCACTTGCAGCGGGATGCCCAGATACTGCCCGTCGCCTGTGAAGTGGTAATGCAATTTCAGGCTCTGCTTGCCGCTGGCGGCCTGTTCGGACGACAATTCGACGGAGGCGTTCTCGTTGGGGATGTTCACCACCCAGACCTTGGGCGCCGACGACCCTTCTTCGAAGTCCTGAACGACCAGCTTCGACAGGGGTTCCCCCCGGACGGCCATTTGCGCGGCGACCAACATCACGATCGCCATGGCAACCGCCCTCTGCGCCCCTGGCTTCCCGACGATTTCCAAGTCGTCGGAAATGATTTCGCGCAACAACCTTCCTTTGCGAAGGCCTTTGCGAAGGCGGCTCGCAAGCATTTTGATTACGGAAGAGACGGTTGTCATGTTTTTCCCTTTCCTCGGAATTTCATTATTGCCAATGGCATTGCCAATTGATTGACATGGATTTTAAACCTTTTGCGCCGCATCGTCAACCCGTTCTTGCGGTGGATGCGTCAACCGATGCGTCAACATCGTTGCCGCTCATCAAAGGGGCGGGTGTTGGGGATCAGGGGTTTTTGGAGGGGGGAGTCTGTTTCCCCTGTTTTACAGAAATCCTAACCAAAATCTAACAAAGGGGTTGTTGGGGACTAACAAGTTTATGGTTAACTGGTGTTGCAAAGAAAAAAACCAAAACAAACAAACAAACAAACCCAAGGAAGGAATACCATGAACAACTCAAACATTCGTAAGTCCATTTTGGCCGCGGTTCTCGCCGGCGGCCTCTCGCTCGGAGCCGCGGCTTCGAACACCCTCACCCTCGATGGCTCCACGACGGTCGGTCCGATCGCCAAGGCCTTCGCGGAACACCTGATGCGCCAGGATTCCACCATCAACATCACGGTCAGCGAGTCGGGCAGCGGCAACGGAGCCAAGGCCCTGCTCAACGGCACGTGCGACATCGCCAACCTCTCCCGCAACCTCAAGTCCGCCGAGAAGGAGGCCATGGAGGCGAAGGGCGTCAAGCCCGTCGCCCATGTCGCCGCCTACGACGCCCTGCCGGTCATCGTCCATCCCTCCAACAAGGTCGGCGACCTGACGATCGAGCAGATTCGCGACATCTACACCGGCAAGGTCACGAACTGGAAGGAAGTCGGCGGGTTCGACAAGCCCATCGTCGTGATCAGCCGCGACACGAACAGCGGCACCTACGAGACCTTCGCCGAGCTCGTCGTCGGCAAGGGGAACAAGGTCGTCCAGACGGCGGAGTACACCGGCAGCAACGGCGCGGTCCGCCAGCGCGTCCAGAAGACGGAAGGCGCCATCGGCTACGTCGGCATCGGGTTCCTCGACGACACGGTCAAGGCCGTGAAGGTCGGCGGCGTCGAAGCCTCCGTCGAGACCGTTCTCGACAAGACGTACCCGATCAACCGCGAGCTGTTCATGTTCACGAACGGCGAGCCGGCCGCGGACAGCCTTGCCGCCAGGTTCCTCGGGCTCATCACCTCGAAGGAAGGCGCGGCGATGGTCGAGGAGATCGGCTTCGTCCCGGTGCCGTCCAAGAAATAGTCGTCGGAAAAGACGACGGAACGGTTTTTTGTAGGCTAAAACCCTCGCGATGCAGGCTGAAAGGAAAACCATCACCATCTCCTCCCGGGCGGCGGTGCGCCGCCGCCTGGCGGAGATGTCAAGCCGCGGCGCGCTGCTCGCCATCACCTCGGTGGCGGCGCTCGCCGTTTTGGCGATCATCGGCTTCATCGCCTACGATGCGCTGCCGTTCTTCCGCGAGCACGGCTTCCGGGAGTTCTTCTTTTCGACGTCCTGGTACCCCACGCGCGAACCGGCCGAGTTCGGCGCGGCGGCGATCTTCTACGGTAGCTTCCTGGTGACGGTCACCGCCGTGCTTTTCGCCGTGCCCATCGGCGTTTTCGCGGCGGTCTGCCTGAGCGACATCCTGCCGTTCAAGGTCCGTCAGTTTTTGAAGCCCACGGTTGAAATGCTCGCCGCCGTGCCGTCCGTGGTCTATGGCTTTTTTGCGCTGGCCGTGCTCGCCCCCTGGCTCCAGCGCATCGGCGGCGACGGCGCGTGGATCCGCATCGACAGCGGCGCCAACGCGCTGACGGCGTCGCTCGTCCTGGGCATGATGGCGCTGCCGACGATCGTCAGCGTCTCGGAAGACGCGCTCCAGGCCGTCGGCCGCGAGCTTCGCGAGGGCAGCTACGCGCTGGGCGCGACCCGCGCGGAGACGCTGTTCCGGGTCGTCATCCCGGCGGCTTCCAGCGGCATCCTCTCGGCGATTCTGCTGGGCACGATGCGGGCGCTGGGCGAGACGATGGTCGTCTGGATGGCCTCGGGCAACGCCGCGCAGATTCCCAAGCCGTTTTGGGACATCACGCAGCCGGTTCGCACGCTCACCGCGACGATCGCCGGCGACATGGGCGAGGCGGACCAGATGACCGGTTCGTCCCACTATCACGTCTTGTTTGCAATGGGGCTCTGCCTGTTGCTCATTGGCTTCGCTTCGAGCATCCTCGCCGAACGGATCGTCGCGGCGCAGAAGCGCCGTCTGAGGGGGGAGTGAGATGAAGCGAAGCATCCGAAGCCGCCGTCGCCTTGACCGTTGTTTCACCGTCGCCGCCTGCACGGCCGTCGCCGCGATGGCGTTTTTCCTGCTGCTCGTCGTCGCGCCGGTTTTCGTCAAGGGCGTCAGCGCCTATGTTTTCCGTGGCACGGTCGAATTCCGCAAGATGATGCTCGACCAGTTCGGCCGAGGCGACGTCGAGGCCGTGAAGGCGGAGATCGCGCGCGTCGAGCGCGCGCGACGGCCGATCTACGATGCGCTGGAGCGCTTCGATGCGGAGATGGAGGGGCGCACGGGCGCCCAGGCGCGCCAGCTCCGCAAGGCGGGGCGCGAGGTGCGCGGCCTGCTCGCCCAGCTCCTCGGCCCGCTTCCCGGCGAGCCGCTGCCGGCGATGACGCGCAGCCGCTACGGCAAGACGCGCTGGGACCAGGCGAAGAAATCGCTCGACAAGCTCCTCTACGCCGAGACGTGGGACTACTCGGGCGACGCCGCCGTGAAGGTGCGCACGCCGCGCGCGCAACAGTTCGAGGGCACGGCGCTGGCGCCGATGTTCGCGATCCTCGAAGAAGACCCCAAGTCGCTGCTGAATCCGCGGATCGAGTTCTACCCGCGCTTCCTCACGGACAAGTCGATCGACGCCCACTTCTTCGGCGGCATCGGCCCCGAGGTCGTCGGCACGATCTACCTGACGATCGGCGCGATGCTGCTGGCGGTGCCGCTGGGCATCGTCGCGGCCATTTATTTTCATGAATATGCCAAGGAAGGCCCTGTCGTCGGGTTCCTGCGCTCGTGCGTCAACACGCTGGCGGGCGTCCCGAGCGTGGTGTTCGGTCTCTTCGGCCTGGCGTTTTTCATCAACACGCTGCGCGTCTCCCCGGGCAAGAGCGTCGCGGCCGGCGCGCTCACGCTCGCGCTGCTCGTGCTGCCGACGGTCATCCGCTCCTCGGAGGAGGCGCTGGCCGCCGTGCCCCAGGCCTACCGCGAAGGCGCGCTGGCGCTGGGCGCCAGCAAGTGGCGGACGATCGTCACGATCATCCTCCCCGCCGCGATGCCCGGCATCCTCACGGGCATCGTCATCAGCATGGGGCGCGCCGCCGGCGAAACCGCCCCGATCATCTTCACCGCCGCCGTGAGCGTCGGCGTGACGCCCAGGCTGGGCCAGGTCTTCACGACGCCGACGCCGGCGCTCTCCTGGAACCTCTACAACCTCGTGTCGGAGCACGAGGCCGTGGACGAGATCCGCCACGTGCAGTACGGCATGGCCGCGACGCTCGTGCTCATCGTGCTGGCGCTCAACATCGCCGCCATCCACTTCCGCGCCAGGATTTCCAGCAAGCTCAAGGGATGAGGCGCCTTGCCCCGACAAATGGATTTAGAATTATGAACGACCCCGCCACCCCTGCTTCCACCCCGCCGCCCGCCGCAAACGACGTGCACATCGAAGCCGAGGGCTTCTCCGTCTTCTACCGCGCGCACGAGGCCGTCTGCAAGGTCGACCTCCGCATCACGCGCGGCCTCGTCACGGCCATCATCGGCCCGAGCGGCTGCGGCAAGAGCACCTTCCTGCGCGCCATCAACCGCATGAACGACCTCATCCCCGGCTGCCGCGTCGCCGGCTCGCTCCGCTTCGACGGCGAGGAGGTCTACGGCGACAAGGTGGACGAATCCGAACTCCGCCGCCGCATCGGCATGGTCTTCCAGAAGCCCAACCCCTTCCCCAAGAGCATCTACGACAACGTCGCCTACGGCCCGCGGCTGCACGCCCGCCTCGCCAAGGGCGAGCTCGACGACATCGTCGAGGAGAGCCTCCGCGACGCCGCGCTCTGGGACGAAGTCAAGGACCGCCTCGACGCGAACGCCCTCGGCCTCTCCGGAGGCCAGGCGCAGCGCCTCTGCCTCGCCCGCGCCCTCGCCATCCGGCCGGAGGTGCTGCTCATGGACGAGCCGACCTCCGCCCTCGACCCCAAGGCGACGGCGCGCATCGAAGAGCTTGCACTTCAGCTCAAAGGGCGGTACACTATTGCCATTGTGACGCACAACATGCAACAGGCCGCGCGCATCTCCGACATGACCGCCTTCTTCTACGAAGGCGAGCTCGTCGAGTTCGCCAACACCAAGCAGCTTTTCACACGTCCGAAGCAGGCGCGCACCGAGGACTACATCACCGGGAGGTTTGGCTGATGAACAAGATTTTCATGCGAGAGGTCGAGGCCATCAAGCGCAGTCTGCTTGCCCTCGCCGCCGAAATCGAGAAGCGGATGGGCGCCGTTTTCGCCGCCATCGCGCAAAACGACATCCCCACGCTCGCCCGCATCATTGAAACGGACCGCGAGATCGACTTGCGCGAGATCGAAATCGAGGAGGAGTGCCTCAAGGTCCTCGCCCTCCACCAGCCGGTCGCCCGAGACCTGCGCTTCGTCGTCGTCGTCATGAAGATCAACAACGACCTCGAACGCATCGCCGACATCCTCGCCAACATCGCCGACCGCGGCTGCCGCCTCGCGAAGTACCCCGAGACCGACCTGATGGACTTGATCCGCCAGATGGGCGCCCTCGCCACCGAGATGCTCCGCGAGAGCCTCGAATGCATGCTCTCCCTCGACGTCCTCAAAGCCGTCGAGATCATCAAGCGCGACGACGAGCTCGACGCGCTCAACCTCCAGGTCGTCGACGCCGTCATCCCCCGCGCCGAACAGACCACCGAAAACGCCGGGGCGCTCTTCCTCGTGCACGGCATGGCGCGCGACATCGAACGCATCGGCGACCACGCCACCAACATCGCCGAAGACGTGGCCTACCTCGTCGACGGCCTGATCATCCGGCATGGCAACAACAACTACGTCACGGGAGGCGCACATGCGAAAGCAGCGAATCCTGGTCGTTGAAGACGACCCCGACATTGGCGAGCTTGAGAAATGCATCCTGGAAGACGAAGGCTTCCAGGTGGACGTCTGCACGTCCGCCGAAGAGGCCGAGGCCTCCATCGCGCGCGCGCTGCCCGCGCTCGTCCTGCTCGACTTGATGCTCCCGGGTCGCGACGGCCTGTCCTTCTGCCGTCTCCTGCGCGCCGAGCCGCGCACGGCCCACCTCCCGATCATCATGGTCTCGGCGCGCAGCGAAAACGCCAAGATCGTCGCCGGCCTCGAGATCGGCGCGGACGACTACGTCACCAAGCCCTTCAGCGCCGACGTGCTCGCGGCGCGCGTCCGCGCGGTGCTGCGTCGCTATGCGGATCGCGAGGCGACGGATGCCTCGACGAAGCAGATTCTCAGCGACAGCGGCGTCGAACTCGATTCGCTGCGCATGCGCGCATCCGTGGACGGCGAGGAGATATCGCTGACGCTCGGCGAGTTTCGCATGCTCGAGCTTTTCCTGCGCCGCCCCGGCATCGCCTTCACCCGCAAGCAAATCGTCGACATCGTCCATGGCGAGGACTACCCCGTCACCGATCGCGCCGTGGACGTCCAGATCGTCGGGCTGCGCCGCAAGCTCGGCGAAAGCGGCTCCATGATCGAGACGCTTCGTGGCGTCGGCTACCGTTGGAAGGCGTAGGCATGACGACAAGCACGGCACCCGAACGCAACGCCATTCTCCGGCATCTGTTCAAGCTCAACTTGATCACCGCCGTTGCGCTCGGCGTGTTCGTGGGCTTCATCGTCTGGATCGCCGCCTCGTCTTTCCTCTACGACCGGGATGTCGATGCATTGCGCACCCGCATCCTGCTGATTTCCGAGCTCGGGATTACAGGCATTGAAGATCGCGCCGCCGCCGAGCAGTCTGCGCGTGACGTCGTCGCGCGCCTCAGCCGCAAAGGCGAATGGCACATCGCCATCGCCTTTGCCGACGGGGAGCCGATTGGCGACGTCGAGGCCGCCGAGGCGGGCGGACGCTTTGAGGATCGCCACGAGGTCGTCGCGGCTCGCCGAAAAGGCGAGGGCATCAGCAGGCGCTACAGCGCCGACCATGGCAAGACGATGCTCTATCTCGCCCGCCAGATCCCCGGTGGCGACGGCGGAACCGTCATCCGCGTCGCCGTCCCCGTCGCGAACCTCGCCAGCCTTTCACGAAGCGACATTCTCCTTTTGTTCGGATTTGGGGCGCTCCTCGCCGTAATTGTCCTTGCCGCCAGCTACTCGTCGGCCGCGAGGGCCGTCGGCCCCATCGCGGATATCGAGAAGGGGCTTCACGCACTCGGAGCAGGCGAGCCCATGAAGCGGCTCCCTCTGATGTCGGATGCGCCGCACATGAACCTCCTCATCACCGCGCTCAATTCCGCCGCGGACCATCTCGACGAGAAGATCGCCTCGCTGGAATCCGAACGGGCGTTTTCCTCGATGGTCCTTGCGTCCATCCCCAGCGGCATTGTCGCGCTCACCGACGACCTGCAAATCAAAACCTGCAACGCCGCCGCGGCGCGCCTCCTGGGCCTCGATCCGCCCGGCTCCCCTGCGCCGCAGAAGAAGCGCGGCATTGAAAACCTCGAGGTCGTGGACATGCTCTACCGCGCGTCCGGCTCCGGCGAACCCGTCGCGGCGACGGTGAGGTTCGGCGCCGCGGGCCGGACGCTCGTCGATGCGATAGCCACCCCCATGCACGACCGCGCCGGGCAGCGCACGGGTCTGTTGTTGCTCTTGTCCGACACAACGCGCCTGCGCAAGCTGGAAACCATCCGCCAGGAGTTCGTCGGGAACGTCGCGCACGAGTTGCGCACGCCCGTCACGTCGATCCTCGGCTTCACGGAGCTTCTCGCCCGCACCGCCCCGGAAGACGAGCAGGCTCGCGCCAAGTACGCCGCCATCATCATGCGCCAGGCGCGGCAGATGGACGCCATCGTCAACGACCTGCTGCTGCTCGCCAGCCTCGAAGGCAACGGCGAACGGCTGATGGAGGAGGAACTTGCGCCAACCTCCATCGCCGGGGTGATTGCGGCAGCGCAGGAACTCTGCCACCAGCGCTTGGAGGAGACGGGGGCGGAAGTCGTCGTGGACTGCCCCGAGGATCTTGAAGCCGTCATTCTTCCTGGGTTGGTGGAGCAGGCTGTAGCGAATCTTCTCGACAACGCCGCGAAGTACGGCCTGACGGAGAAATCGAAGCGCATTGATATTTCCGCGGCCGAGGTCGGCGGCGTTGTGGAGATCCGTGTGACCGACTACGGCAACGGCATCCCGACGGAGCACCTCGACCGCATGTTCGAGCGCTTCTACCGCGTGGACAAAGGCCGCGCCCGCGCCCTCGGCGGCTCCGGCCTCGGCTTGGCCATTGTGAAGCACATCGCCCAAATCCACGGCGGCGACGTCGCCGTCCAAAGCCGCCGCGGCGAACGCACCACCTTCATCCTCCGCCTCCCTTCCCGCCGCCCGCCGCCCGAGGAATAGCCCGCGCCCCAGCCGCGCCCTTCCGTTTCGACCATTTTTAGGGGTCTGTCCCCTATTTTGTGCTTGCACCAGCCAATCGCATCTGTTATTCTGCTCCCAAACGCCATCCAAAGCGTCCAATTCCAACGAAAGAGGTGCACCATGAGACTTCCACGAGTTCTCGCGAAAGGCGAGGGGATCTACCACGTCATCAGCCGAATCTCCGGCCAGCGGTTCCTGCTTGATGCTGAGGAAAAGCCCCGCCTTGAATGGTTGATGAACGCCGCCGCCGGATTCTCCGGTGTCGATGTCCTCGCCTACGCCTTGATGGACAACCACTTCCACATGCTTGTGAAAGTGCCGTTGCCACAGCTTGTCGACGACCAGGAGCTTTTCCGGCGCATGCGTCTGCTCTATGGCAAGAAGAAGATGGACCGCATCCTGGCCGAATGGGATCTGTGGGAGAAGAAGGGCATGGCGGGCAGGGCGCTGGATGCCAAGGCGG
>JBMNOD010000098.1:0-11897 GCA_050942875.1 Kiritimatiellia bacterium | reverse complement strand
GATGACCCTGCCCATCATGCCCTTCTTCTCCCACAGATCCCATTCGGTCAGAATGCGATCCGCCTTCTTCTTGCCGTAGAGCAGGTGCATGCGCCGGACAAGCTCCTGGTCGTCGACAAGCTGCGGAACCGGCACCTTCACGAGGATGTGGAAGTGGTTGTCCATGAAGGCGTAGGCGAGGATGTCAACGCCGGAGAAGCCGGCGGCGGCGTTCATCAGCCATTCAAGCCGGGGCTTCTCCTCGGCATCGAGCAGGAATCGCTGGCCGGAGATTCGGCTGATGACGTGGTAGATCCCCTCGCCTTTCGCGAGAACTCTTGGCAATCTCATGGTGCACCTCTTTCGTTGGAATTCGACACTTTTGGTGGTGTTTTGGAACAGAATAGCACCTGCGGATGGCGGATGCAAGCACAAAATAGGGGACAGACCCCTAAAACTCCGTAGTCGGGCGAAAGGAGGATGCTCTTGAAGCGCGAACCCCAAATCGTGCCGCTATGCTCGTGGCGGTCGTTGTACATCATCGAGAACGTCTCCTTGAACGTCTTGCAGAACTGCGAAAGGTCGTACATGCGCCGCCGGAGTGCAAACTTGGCGTCGACGACTCTGCCCGCCATGCCTTTGTCCTCCCACATCTCCCATTCGGCCAGGATGCGATCCGTCTTCTTCTTGCCATAGAGCAGACGCATGCGCCGGAAAAGCTCCTGATCGTCGACAAGCTGTGGCAACGGCACCTTCACGAGGATGTGGAAGTGGTTGTCCATGAAGGCGTAGGCGAGGATGTCAACGCCGGAGAAGCCGGCGGCGGCGTTCATCAGCCATTCAAGCCGGGGCTTCTCCTCGGCATCGAGCAGGAATCGCTGGCCGGAGATTCGGCTGATGACGTGGTAGATCCCCTCGCCTTTCGCGAGAACTCTTGGCAATCTCATGGTGCACCTCTTTCGTTGGAATTCGACACTTTTGGTGGTGTTTTGGAACAGAATAGCACCTGCGGATGGCGGATGCAAGCACAAAATAGGGGACAGACCCCTAAAACTCCTAACTCCTAAAAGTAACTCCTAAAAGGAGGCAGCCGGCTCAGTCCAACCGCATTGTTGAACTGTTCGCAATAGGCCATGAGATTGTTCGCTGGAAGCCATTTTTTTTGATGTGGGGTTTGTGGTATAGTCGAGACCGTGGTACGAAGTTGTATCCCGCAACAATCTACAACAAGGGGAGAATGCAATGCTCACGTTGAATGCAACGACTCGACACGGGCGGGGAAGCCGGACCGTCTGTCTTGGTGTGGCAGCCCTGATGGCGACTGCCCAGATCGCGTTTCCGCGAACGGTGTACGACGGCGGCAAGGCGCTCCGCCAGAATTGCGAGAGCGGCGACTACGTCGGAACCGATGGCTCGGTCTATACCGCCGCTGACGGTGGAAAGTGGCAGTACCTTCGCGCCCAGGACAGCCTGGCGACCACGACGGTTGCGTTTGGCAGCCATTACGCAACGGGTGACTACGACGGCATCGGCGGCGCGGCTTCGCCGTACATTCGCGTGAACATGAGCGGCGCATCGATCCCCGTCAGCGGAGGCGAGCCGATCGAACCGGACGAGCTCTACATCCATCCAGGCAACCCGACGGCGGCGAATCCGTTTGCCGTGCTTCGGTTCATCGTGCCGGAAGACGGCTGGTATTCGGCATTCCTGTCGGCGCACGACGTGAACAAACAGCCTCCCGACCACAACGTCAACGCCACGTCCGGCGCCGACGTGTGCTTCCTGGCAAACGGAAAGCTGCAGGCGAAAGGCATCGTCTCGCTGGAAGACTACGCAGGCGGCGACGCAAGCCCGCATCTGACGCACCGTTTCGACTTCCAAATGCCTGTGCGCTGGATGGCGGCAGGCGAGACGCTCGATTTCGTGATCGGCCCGAACGGCGGGCACAACAGCGATGCAACGGGCATGAAGGCGTTTGTCGTCCGGGAAGACGCGGGAGCCTTCTACGATTCCGGCATCGCCTTCACGAACAATCTCGGCACGGTCTACTCAAATCCGTACGGCACAATCAAGAACGGCACATGGAACTACATGCTTTCATCGGTTCCGTCCGGCGTGGACTTCGCGACGTGGGCGCCCACAAACTTCAGCCTTTCGTCATCCTTGCTGCCGACCCAGGCGACGCGGGCGAGCGCCGGCAATGAGCGAGGCTTTGCGAACGCCTCGGCAGGGACGTCTCCGTATCTGCTGGTGAACGAGACCGACACGCAGGACGCGGCGCTTGTCGCCCCGTTAGAACTGCACACCCATCCGAATCCGACGACGGGCTGGACGACGCTTCGTTTCCGCCCGCCTGTGAGCGGCTGGTATTCAGGGACGGTCGTCGTACGCGATGTCAGCAAGGGCACGGGCGATGCGAATGGCGTCAGAGTCCATTTGAACATCGCCGACCATGTCGTCACGAACGCCTACATTTCCGCCGAGCAGTTCTCCTCGACGGCGCTTCTTGCATTCGAGGCCCGGCTGTTGGCGACCGGCGAGCCGATCGACATCATCGTTTCGCCTTGCGGCCAAATCAGCAGCGATGCGACAACCCTGTCCGCCATTTTCCGCCGCGAGGCAGGCGAGGTGTATGATGCGTCGACGGCGTTTTCGGCGCAATGGTCGAGCGGCAGCACGGCGCACCCGTTCGCCGATGTGATCGACGATGGCGCGACGTGGGATGTGGGCTACAAGGCGAACGCGCAAACGGCCCCGTTCACGACGATGCCCGCGAGCCTGTCGCTGTCCGGCACGGAGCTGGGCTGGTGCGTCTACGCCTTCGGCACGTCGCAGTCGAACGGCGATCTGCCGCGCATTGCCCTCGCGACAAACGGCATTGCATCGGCGGACAGCGCATACTACCTGACGGGCAACGCGCTCCTGGGCACGATTCCGAACGAACTGTGGGCCCACCCCGGCGCCCCCGGCTCCCCGAATGCAAGCCCGGTGGTGCGGGCGAACGTCCCGGCTGCCGGCGTCTATCGCGTACGAGGCCACGCCCGGGATCTCAGCAGCGGCAACGACAGCTACAACGACGGCATACGCTTCAGCATTGCCGCGGACGGCTACGTCGCCGCATCGGCATGCGTCTCGCGCGACCCGATTCGCTACAGCGGCAATTCGGCCGAGGGTTCGATCGAATGCGACCGCCTTTGGCTGAAGGCGGGGGAAAGCTGGGACGCCGTTGTCGATCCCGTGGCAAACTTCAACAATGACGGCACCGGCCTCGGCGTGTGCTACATCAAAGAGGGCGAGGCGGCACCGAGCATCGTGAACGTCGATTTTTCCGACACAGGCGCAGGCTCGTTCTCCGCATACCGGGGGCGCGGGCGCGAGGGCTGGAGCGACTGGACGAAGTGGAACACGGTTCGCCCGGACGGCACCGCCGTCGCACGGCAGGAGTACTGCACCGAAGCCGACGGCGCCACGCGCCGCAACATGACCCTGACGCTCACGCGCAACTCCAGTGCGTCAATCGTCAAAGGCAGCGCCGGCGTTGGCGTTGGCTCCGTGCTTCTCGACAACTGGATCGTGTCGTCCGACGCGGGCGATGTCCACACCTTTACGATCAACAAGCTCAAGAAGAGCGAGCCGTACACGCTCTGGCTCTACAGCTCGAAGGATGGCGCCGGCGGCAACGCCACATTCTCGGTGGGCGGCAAGACGAAGGGCGTGGAGGAAACGTGGTCGCTCGGCGCGACGGCGATGGCGACGCGCTTTGCGGTGGTGTCCGATGCAAACGGCACGATCACGGGCACGTTTGCAGCGGCGGACGAAACAGGCGGCGCCTTCAACGGCTTGACGCTCGTTGGCGGATTGCCCGGTTATTGCGCCCCCGCCTTCCTGCTGATTGTGAAGTGAGAAGCCCTTTTCTTGAGACTGCATCCTGAGGAAATTCTAGACGGACATGGAAAAGAAAAACCCGATCCCAACGGCAGAAAAAGCCGGCTCCTTCGCGACACAAGCCATGAACCCCTCGCTCGCGTGTACGACAAACAAGGAACCAACCACCGACGATCGAGATGGAATGCCGCGACCGGCATTTTCGTTCCGCTATGGCGGACGCGTTGTGGCCGGGAATGAATCCATGCAGGTGGACGATCGCCTGAAGGTGACGCTGGAGTCCGCCGGCCATCCGGAATACAACGCCACCGAATGGGTGCTGTGGTTCGAGAATCCCTCTTCCGAGAAGAGCGCCGTGTTGAGCGACATCCGCGATGGCGATTTCCTGGTGTCGCTGCCGCCTGCGCCGAAGAAGTTCCTCGGCGACATCGCCGTGCCCGGCGACCGCGCGGTCGTTTCGATGAATGGATGCGTTTCGGGGATCGACTACGCGACGAGCGACGCGGTCTCCGCCCGCGAGTTCGCAGCGTCCACGCATTATTTCCATCCGCTGCGCGACAAGGTGCATGAGATCGGGAACGACAGCGCCCGCTCGTCCGAGAACCAGGCCCCCTTTTTCGAGGTGACGCAGGATGGGCAAGGCGCGATCGTCGCCATTGGCTGGTCGGGCGGCTGGCATGTCCGGTTCGAGGATGGCGACGAAGGCGTGCGCGTTGCCGCAGGGATGGCGCATGCGCGGTTCTACCTGGAGCCCGGGGAGAAGCTGCGCACAAGCCGCATCCTCGTGATGAACTACGGGCCGGGCGAGGACGCCGGGAACAAGTTTCGCCGCCTCCTGCGCAATCGCTTTTCCCACGTCGCGTCGCGTCCCGGGATCCGGGAAGGCGTGTTCGCCTACGAGCTTTGGGGCGGAATCACCTCCGACGAGATGATCCACCGCCTCAAGACGCTGAAGGAAAAGGGACTTGCCTACGAAGATTTGTGGATTGACGCCGGCTGGTACGGGAACAGCAAAAAGTGCGACGACGCCTACACCGGCGACTGGGGCGACTGGACCGGCGACTGGATCCCGAACGCCCGCATCCATCCGGACGGACTCGAAAACGTCCGCGATGCGGCGAAGGACGCCGGCATGGGAATCATGCTCTGGTTCGAGCCGGAGCATGTGGTGGACTCCACCCGGTTCGCCCGGGAGCACCCGGATCTTCTGGCGGGCCCGCTTCTGCATTACGGCAACGAACGCGCGCGGGAGATCGTGCGCGACATGCTGGCGGACTACGCGGAACGGCTTGAATTTTCATGCTACCGCCAGGACTTCAACTTTGATCCTTCGGATGCCTTGAAAGCGCACGACGCCAAGGATCGCGAGGGAATCTCGGAAATCCGCCACATCACCGGCTTGTACCGTCTGTGGGATGAACTTCTCGCTCGCTTTCCGAAGATGCTCATCGACAACTGCGCCAGCGGCGGTCGCCGCATCGACATCGAGACCTTGCGCAGGTCGGTTCCATTCTTCCGCAGCGACTACCAGTGCGGCTTCAACATCAACGCCGACGTGCTCCAGGCCCACAACGCCGGGATTTCCCGGCTTCTCCCCTACAATGGCTGCACGGTGAAGCTGAGCGACGCCTACTCGTTGCGCAGCGCCTATTCCTCCAGCCATGGGGTGGCTTATTGGAACACCGCGTTTCAAAAGGAGGAAGCCGTGGATTGGCCTGCGGCCAAGAAGTGCTGCGACGAATATCGCAGAATCCGCAAGTACTTCCCCTGCGACTTCTACAACCATGGCAGCGCCGGGATGGATCCCGCGGCATGGGCGATCTGGCAGTACCACGACCCCGAGCTGAACGAGGGCGTGGTGCTCGCGTTTCGCCGGGCGGCATCGCCGTCCAGCCAGGCCGGCATGACGCTCAAGGGGCTTCCTGAAGGCGCGTCGGTGGAAGTGGAGAACCTCGACTCCGGGGCGATCGCAAGGACGACCGGGGACCTGGAGATCCTGCTTCCCGAACGCCGTTCATCGACCGTGCTGCTCTACTGCGTCAAAGCGCATCGCTGATGGCGGGTTTTTGCAAAGGACGGGGGCGTCCCGCCCCCGAATCCCCTGGGTAGAGGCTGTTGGCGCCGGTGATGACGCGACTTTGCCTTCGAATGTCATTGCATCATTCCCCAAGAGGGTGTGTTCTGTTTTTGAGCGGCAAGGCCACGGCCTTGCGCGTCAGCGACGATTCATAGACGGCGTAGATCATTTCCAGGACGTTGACGGCGTCGTAAACGCTTGAATCCGGCGGGCGGTCTTCCTCGATGGCTCGCATCAGGTCGGGACAGCGCTTTTGCCACATCTCGCCATTGCGACGAAACTCCGCCAGCACCTTCGCCGACCTGTCGGCGTAATTTGCAAGTTCGATCGAAGAAATACGCCCTGCGCGGGTGTGGTTCAACATCGTTGCCACACACCAAGGGGTCAGGAGCCAGGGTTCAGTCTTGACTCTCAATTTCATCAACTGGAAATTCGTGTGCCCGTCGTCGGTGGGCATGCCTTCTTGGTCGATGCGTGACTAACAGCTTGCCGTGCAACGCCCTGGTCAATGAACCCTTCTGCTTTTGCGATTCAACAATTTTGAATCGCATCCGCCCTGGGCTCAAGTGAGCTTGCGGTACATCGCGGTGCCGATGCAGAGGAAGACGAGGTTGGGGAGGAGGGCGGCGAGGGCGGGGGGGAACCAGCCTTGGTTTCCGAAGAACTTGAGCGCGAGGGTGAGCGCGTAGAAGCTGAAGAAGGCGGCGAGGGCGATGATGACGCCTTTGATGACGCTCTGGCGACCGGTGCTGATGCCGGCGGGGATCGCGAAAAGGGTGATGACGACGCAGGCCCAGGGGCTTGAGAGGCGGTGCCAGAATTCGCACCACTTTTCGTTGTCGCCGATTTTCTTCGTCTTGAGGTAATGGAACATGTCGGCCAGCGAGTAAAGCTCCCAGTGGCGCTGCTCGAGCATCATCGCCCGTGGCGTTTCCGAAAGGCCGTGCATCGGCAGAAGCGAGGCGGTCGGCGGTGCGTCCGGCTGGCGCGGCAGTTCCTGGCCATCGATGTCGAACAGGATTTTCTCGGGTTCGTGGAACCACCAGACGCCGTCGAGGAACTCCGCCTTTTTCGCGCGCCAGCCCAGGACGTTGACGCCGTCCTGCTCCTGCGTCACCGTAACCTGTCCATTGGGCCGCGACATGGTGACCTCGGTCGAGGGGTCGACGGCGGCAAAAAGCCACGTGCGTCGGACGACGGAACCGTCGTTGTCGGATTTGTCACTAACGGTCTGGGTGTACTTGAAGTTTCGCTTTTCGCGCTGTTCAGGAGGCGTTTCGATGAAGGACGCCTCTTTGAGGCGTTCGGACCACGTGCCCGCCTCGGGCATGATGAGTTCCGTGTTCAGGAACGTCAGCAGCGTCATGAAGAGGGCGACGACGACGAACGGCATCGCCAGGCGCACGAAGCTGATGCCGCTGGCGCGCATGGCGGTGAGCTCGCTGTGGTGCGAAAGCTGCCACATCGTGTAGAGCGTGGCGAGCAGGCACGAGGCGGGCACGAACCAGATCGAGTACGTCGCGATGAGGCCGCCGTAGTAGCGCAGGATGATCATTGCCGGAACCTTCGCGTCAATGAAACGCGAGAGGTTCTCGAACAGGTCGAAGATGATGTAGATGACGTTGAACGAGATGAGACAGAGCACCAACGGCCTGAGAAAAGCCTTCAGCAGGTAGCGGGTGATCAGTCTCATCAGGTTGCTTCGGGCTCTTAGAGCCCCATCGTCTTGAGGTTTTCGCGGCTGATGGCGTAGCTCAGGAACGGATCGTTCGTGACGACGCAGGAATCCTGCTCGACGATGAAGTCCTTCGTTCCCGACGCCTTGCATGCCTTGATGACGGAGGGGTAGTCGATCGAGCCTTCGCCGATGGCGCGGAACTCGGGCTTGTCGTCGATGATGCCCCAGTCCTTGAGGTGGACCTGGTCGATGCGCCCTTTGAGCTTCTTGGCCCAGAGCACGGGATTGGCGCCACCGCGGGCGATCCAGCCGAAGTCCGGCTCGGCCTGCAGCACTTCCGTGTTTTCGTAGAGCATGTCGAGAATCGTCTTGCCGCCCTTGCCCTTCTTGACGCCGAACTTTTCGAATTCGAAAGCATGGTTGTGGTATTGGACGACGATGCCCGCCTTGGCGAAGCGCTTGGCGTAGCCCTCGAACTCCCTGAAGAGCTTTTTCCAGTCGGCCAGCGTCTTGTAGTCTTGGCGCGGGAGCCAGGGGATTGCGACGTAGCGGATGCCCCAGGCATTGCAGTCGGCGATCACTTTCTTCTCGTCCGCCCGGAACTGCGGCAAGCCGACGTGCGCGCCAATGGGCTCGACGCCTTCGCCATCGCAAATCTTCCGCAATTCGGCGGCCTCAATGGGGCCGAAGCCGGAGATTTGGATGCAGTCGTAGCCAATTTTCTTGACCCGCTTGATGGTGGTGGCCATGTCTGCAGGGGTTTTGATGGAATCGCGCATGCCATACATCTGCGCGGCGACTCGGTATTGCTTCGCCATGGAGAAACTCCTTCGAGGTTGTTGATCTGTGATCCCGCAATGAACGGGGCTTTTAATACAAGCCATTTTGGACTTTTCCACAGGACAAATCAAGGCGGAATTGCGCCGTCGCAAAATGGTGGGTGAGGCAGGACTCGAACCCGCGACCACCTGGGTGTAAACCAGGTGCTCTAACCAACTGAGCTACTCACCCGATGTCATGTTCTAAATGATAGTAAACAGCAGGGTGAAAAGCAATTTGAAACTCGAGACAGGAAACTTGAAATTGGGCTGGGGCGGCGTTGCCGAGTTGGGGTTTTCAACTACGAAAGACACGAAGCACACGAAAACGGTCTGGAATGTATGGTACAACCCATTGAAGGGGATGGAGATGCTTGATTTCGTGCGTTTTTGGGGTCTGTCCCCTATTTTTGGGGTCTGTCCCCTAAAGTTCCTCTCGTCCATCTCATCCCCTTTCTGTTTTGAGCTCAGCCGCCTCGCATTGGACTACACCGAATGTCGTAGAGGCTTCTAACAACCAGTTTCCGACGAAACGCGAACTGGGTCATGCGGTTCACAGTGGAGACATAGACATCGTGGGGCTCGTCGGGTTCGAGGCAGAAGAAGTTGTCGCTGAACTGCGCTTGTTCGCCGGGGAGATCCAGCCACACCCAGAAGGCGGGGCTCGCGGCCGAGACCGTCACCTTGAACGCCTGCTCGCCATCGACATCGAGCGTGTCGGCCACATCGACGGCAAGATGCGGATCGACCATCGCCAGATGCTTGGGCGGCGCGAAGATCACGGGCGCACGCGAAAGCACGTACCCCTCGCCATCCATGAGCGACAGCCAGACCACGACGTCCTCGTGGCCGTAATAATCAAGCAGCGCATGAAGGTCGATCGGCCCGTCCTCGACGGTCGCGCCAGCCGGACACGTCAGTTCGCGTTCGCCCAAATCGAGCACATGCCCGTCCAAGGTCATGGCGCGCCAGGCGAACGTCGCCGCCACATCGTCCGCGCCCGTGTTGAGGATCGACGCTTCGACGCGTCCGCCATCGCGCACGAAGCCGTGCACCGTCACCGGATCGAACTCGTCTTGCACGAGGTAATGCAGCGCCTTCCAGCGCCCGTCGGCATCGATGGACGAGCCGTCGGCAATCGCCCAGCAGCTTGCGAAGGGCTCCCAAAGCACGCCGGGGCACGCCGGATCGCGGAGCTTCCCGGCGATCACGCCGCAGACCGCCACGCCGTGGGCGATCTGGCTCAGCCAGAGCCAGTCGCGGAAATCGCCGGGCAGCGGCCACGCCGCCGCCAGCGCCGCCACCAGATCCCCGGCGCCGCGCCCGCCCGCCACGCGCGCCTCCATCGCCGCGCACGTGATGTTGCGCGACGCAGGCGGCACGCAGGCCTCCAGCGTCTCGGGCGCGGGGTACGACAGCACGTCGCGCAGCACGCAGAGACCGTCCGATTCGTCTGGCTCGCCGAGCAGCACATCCGGGATGCACGCATGCGGGAGCAGGCGGTAGCGATGGTCCTCGCCGCCGCCGTCGTCGTCATCTCCGGCGGCCGACCCGATCTTCGCCAGCCCGAGCACCACAATCCCCAGCTCGTCGCAGACATCCCAAAACGCCTCGGACTCGAACGTCCCGCCTTCCCACATCCGCAACGCGTTGAGGCCGGCCTCGGCCGCGCTTCCCACGAGGTACGCGTAGTCCTCGATCGCCACGCGCGAGGGGAAAAGCCCGGGCGGAATCCAGACCGCTCCCTTGAGGGCGAACGGCACGCCATTGCAGGCCAGGCGGCGCGGGCGGCCGGCGTCGTCCGCCTCCGCCACCAGCGTGCGCAGCCCGATGCGGCACGTGATGCGGTCGAGCGTGGCGCCGTCCGCGCCGCAGAGCGCCACCTCCAGCCCATAGAGCGGCTGGTCGCCCAGGCCGTTGGGCCACCAGAGCCGCGGCGCGTCGATGCGCGCCCGGGCGTTGAACGCGCCATCGCCCTGCTCGGCCACGTCGCCGACGCCGCGGCACACGCACGCGCCATCGGGGTCGGTGATTTCAAACCGCACGCCCAGCCCCGCCAGGCTGTCGCCAACCGTCTCGATCCAGCCGCCCAGGAAAACCAGGACCGCGCCGTCCTCATGACGCTGGCTGAAGCCAAAATCGCAGAAATGCGCCACGTTCCACGCCCGGAGGCGCACCGGACGCGAAATGCCCGCCGTGACGCACTCCGGGCTGTAGGCGGAGCCAAAGCCGAAGCGCGCCTTGCGCCCGGCGGCGGCGACGGCGTGGCAGGGTGCCGACACGACCACGCGCACCTCGTTCGCGCCCGGCTTCAGCACGTGCTTGACCTCGGCATGCCAGCGGTGGAACATGTTGTCCGTCTTCAGCACGGAGACGCCGTTGACGAACACCTCGGCGACCGTGTCGATGCCGTCGAATTCGAGGTCGACGATGTCGTGCGCCAGCAACGCCTCGTCCACCTCGAACGGCCGTTCGAACACCCAGTCCCGCTCGCCGACCCACTTCACCTCGGCGGCGTTGTCGCCGATGCCCGGGTCGGGGATGAGGCCGGCTTCCATCAGCGCCGGATGGACGCCGCCAGGCACGACGACATCAAGGTCGTCCGCAAGGTCAACCCCCGGCGACGACAAATGCCAGACCCCCGTCAAATCAAGTATTCGCATCGACATTCCCTTTATTATGGCGCCATTTCGGCTGCTTGAATGATCCCCCGCTCAATCGCCTCGATAATCGAAGATGAAGGGAATCGGCTCCATGTCCTCCCATCCGCCCAGGACGACGCCGGATAGCGCTGGCTCTTCGATTTCCGTAATCCGAAACGACATGCGCTCCGCAAACATGCGGATTTCATCGAGAAAGGCTTCCTTCTTCGCAGGATCGGCAAGTTGCCCTTTGTAGTGGATTGTGGTCATGCTGGCTCCATTTCTCCAAAGATTATGCGATGGAATTCTAATCGTGTCAAGATTGCGAAAAATGACGGAATGACGGAATGACGGATTGCAAATCAAGCCAGTGCCATTCGGGCCTGTCCCCCAAAACCCACGAACCCCTGGTTTTGGGGTTGATTTCCAAAAACCTTTGCTTGCCCCATCTTCCGAGGCTGTGATAACCTTATTGGCCATCGCCAGCGGCTACTTTTCGACCGGCATCGCCAGGGCGACCGGAGCACCCCAACCGCTCGTGCCGAAAGGCGAAACACTTGATTCCACACCTGCTTTCTTAGACGCCTACCCCCCCCCCCCCTTTACACTTGCTCTCCCACTTGCTCTTTTGCCATGCAGCCGTTCTAGATACCCTAGCCGCCCTAGACATTCTAGCTCCCTGGTTGCCTTACTGAACCCCGCCCCCTCTTCCATCATGAGCGACAATCCCAACACCCCCTCCAACCGCCCAGGCGACCCCGGCCGCAAGCCCACCCCCGCCGGTCGCGGGGCGCGCGCCCCGCGCGCCGCCCCCCCCG